>JBDSGH010000143.1:0-5216 GCA_039919095.1 Sphingomicrobium sp.
AAAGTCCGGCCGGACAATGGGGCGCACGCCGCCAAGCCGAACTAGGCCCGGCGCGCGAACACTTCGCCGGTTTCCTGCCGGGTGAGGTGGAGATAGCGATCGTTGAAATCGGCGATGTCGCGCAACCGCTCCCAGTCCGGGAAGCTGACATCGCGCTTGGTGCGGTGGATCAGCCCGTCGAGCTCGAGGCTGCGGATCACCCGGTTGAGATGGACCGGGGTCAGGCCGAGCGCGTCGGCCAATTCGGCCTGGGTCATCGGCAGATGATAGCCCATGTCGTCGGCCAGCCCGTGCGCGTCGAGCCGCACCGCAAGCTCGCACAGCACATGCGCTAGCCGGCTCTTGGCATCCCGCCGGCCGACATTGAGGATCCATTCGCGAAAGATCGACGCTTCGACCAGGACATTGATCAGGATCGCATGGGCGATTGCCGCACTCGACTGGGCCAGCGCCTGGATGTCGGCGCGCGGGATAACCGCGAGCTGGGCCCGGGTCAGCATCTGCACGCTGTGGTCGGCGAGGTTGAGGAAGATGTTCTGGAAATCGAGCGCTTCGCCGGGAATGTGGATCGACAGGATCTGCCGGCCGCCGTCACCGGTCAGCTTCTGGCGATAGGCGAAGCCCGATACGAGCACGCCGCAGCCCGTCGGCGGCTCGCCTTCGCGGACCGCATAACTGCCGGGCGAGAGCGATTTTAGAGTGTAGGGCAAAGCGAGGATCGCGCGGCGATCGGCTTCGGGCAAG
Organism: Sphingomicrobium sp.; assembly: GCA_039919095.1. Taxonomy (GTDB): domain Bacteria; phylum Pseudomonadota; class Alphaproteobacteria; order Sphingomonadales; family Sphingomonadaceae; genus Sphingomicrobium. The sequence goes on from JBDSGH010000143.1 coordinate 745, forward strand.
GGCGACCGCAATTCGAGCACTTCGACGAGGAGAGCGAGTGGACTGGAAGTCACTGGGTTCGTCCCGCAACGAAAGGGCGGGAGTTTTGCGAACCTCTCAGCCGCTGAAGCCCGAAAAGCTGTCCAGCGATCAGCTCGCTTAACATGCGGCATATGGAAATGCCACAATTTAAGCTGCGAAAAACCAGTGAAACCGGCTTTAATCTGCTGGCAGCGGTAAGATCAGTCGCGTGTAAATCGGCATGTCCCAGCCGTTTCCATTACGAAAAATCCTAGAAAACGCTGAGACTTCGCTAGTCTTCAGCTTTCTCAGGGGCCAGCCAAATCCCGGTTTAATCGGCGAGCAATTCCGAATCTTCTTCCGACTCGCTCACTGCGGCGTCGCCCGATTTCCTTTTCAGTTCCTCGGCGCGCATCAGGTCCGCCTTGATCGCGCGTGCGGCAAAGCCGTCCCATGCCTCGGCGGCGCGCAAATGGCTCTCCTTGACGTTGTCCAGCTGTGAGCCGTCGGCGAGATCGCGGGCGAGGGCGGCGCGAGTGAGATAGAATTGCGCGTGGGTCGTCATGATGGTTGGAAACTCCGTGACGGGTGTGAGGCAGGCGGTCGGGGCAGTGGCTTTCAGTCGAGGTGAGGGACGATCCGGACCCGGTCGATCGGGCTCGGGCTGGCTCTCATTTCGGCAGTGACGTCGGAAATCAATTTGTCGAGCGCGGCGGCGTTGAAGCCGTCGTGGCCGGGTCGCATTTCGAGCCCGGTCTCGACCACCAGCACGACGCGGCGCTCGCGCCCGTCGACCTCCCACTCGTGCCAGCTGCGGCGCAGCTGGAGAGATTCGTCGTCGAGATCGAGCGCCAAGTGGCGCCTACCAGGGCCAGGTCTGGGGCATTGCCGGAGTCCGCTGAACGTCGCCCCGGACGAGCTTGGACTTGAGCTTCTTGCGGATCTTCTCGGCGCCGTCGACGCTCGAGGTGACCAGCCGGACGCCGCCCGATTGCAGCACTTCCAGCGACGACACGCCGATCGCGCTCTTGCGGCATTGCTCGCGCACGTCGGCTTCGGCCATGGACAGGTTGACGACCCGGCTCATCGCACGGGCTCGCTGCGGTGCTGGCCCGCGGCAATTGGATATAGGATGTGGTTGAGGTCCACGGTGGAGTCTCCTGCAAGTAAGCGGGAGCGCGGCAAGTCTCTCAGTCAGGCGATGCTTACAAAAGCAGGTTCGCGCTTGATAAAGTGGCCTACCACAGATGCCCGTGGCGACCTAATCCGGAGACTGAAACCGAGGCTTTCCGAGCTGTCGAGCAGCGCTCGAAAGGGAAGCTTCCCCCGAGTGATCGGGGGAAGCCCTAGGCTGACTATTCGGCCTGGATGTTGACGGCGCTGTTGCGGCCGCGGTTGTCCTGCTGAAGTTCGTAGCTGACGCGCTGCTCGCGATCGAGGGTACGCATCCCGGCCGCTTCGACGGCGCTGATGTGGACGTAGGCATCGCTGCTTCCGTCGTCCGGCTGAATGAAGCCGAAACCCTTGTCGGCGTTGAAGAACTTCACGGTTCCACTGATCATTATGGTATTCCTTCTGGAAGGGCTGGGCCGACGATCGGCCGCCCAATGCTAGGAGCAGCGAGAGAGAAGGAAAGAGGAGCCGCAAAGCGCCAATGACCGTCAATTTGCGACTAGTAGCGGTACCCAACATAGTCCGCGCCCGCCGAAATAGCAAAAGCCGGCCGGCCTCGCCGCCGCCGACACGCCCCGATCGCAAGCCCGCAAGCGCATGAAAAGAGAGCCCGAACCGGGTCGGGTTCGAGCTCTCTGGTTGTAGCGTCAGCGGCGCTTGCCGGCGGGTCGAAGCGATCAGGCTCCGACCACCTCGGCGACGTCGATTCGAACGCCCGGGCCCATGCTCGAGCTGACCGCGATCTTCTTGATGAACTTGCCCTTGGCGCCGGTCGGCCGGGCCTTTTCGATGGCGTCCACGAACGCGTCGAAATTGGCCTTGAGGTCGTCCGCACCGAAGCTCGCCTTGCCGATCCCGGCATGGATGATCCCGGCCTTTTCGACGCGGAACTCGACCTGGCCCGACTTGGCCGCCTTGACCGCCTCGCCGACATTGGGCGTGACCGTGCCGAGCTTGGGGTTGGGCATCAGTCCCTTGGGACCGAGCACTTTGCCGAGGCGGCCGACGATGCCCATCATGTCGGGCGTGGCGATCACGCGCTCGAAGTTGATCTGGCCGCCCTGGATCGCTTCCATCAGGTCTTCGGCGCCGACCACTTCGGCGCCCGCCGCCTTGGCTTCGTCGGCCTTGTCGCCGCGCGCGAACACCGCCACGCGGACGTCCTTGCCGGTGCCCTTGGGCAACGACACGACGCCGCGCACCATTTGGTCGGCGTGACGCGGGTCGACCCCGAGGTTGAGCGCGATCTCGATCGTTTCATCGAACTTGGCGGTAGCGTTGGCCTTGACCATGCCGATCGCTTCTTCGACTCCATACTGCTTGGTCGTGTCGACCGCGCCGGACAGTGCTTTTTGCCGCTTGGTGATCTTTGCCATGTCCTTAGCCCTCCACAACCTGGAGGCCCATCGCGCGGGCGCTGCCTTCGATGATCCGCGTAGCGGCGTCGATGTCGTTGGCGTTGAGATCCTTCATCTTGGTTTCCGCAATCTGCGCCAGCTGCGAGCGACGGATGGTGCCGGCGCTGGTCTTGCCCGGCTCGGCCGAACCCGACTTGAGCTTGGCCGCTTTCTTCAACAGGAAGCTCGCCGGCGGAGTCTTGGTCGCGAACGAGAAGCTGCGGTCGGCGTAGACCGTGATCACCGTGGGGATCGGCGCACCTTTCTCAAGCTCCTGCGTGGCGGCGTTGAACGCCTTGCAGAATTCCATGATGTTGACTCCGCGCTGGCCCAATGCGGGGCCGATCGGCGGCGAAGGATTGGCGATGCCCGCGGGCACCTGCAGCTTGATATATCCGGTTATTTTCTTTGCCATGTCACTCTCGTTGCAAGTTTAGCGGTCCAAGCGGCTCTCTCGACGAGGGCCTCCCGCGGCTTTTTTCCAATGCTGTCGCTCGGAAGGCGGTGCCCTTAGCTCAAGCGCTCCCGCGGTTCAACCGGAGCTTAAGGGAACGGTCCCTGGGCGATCAGATTATCGGCCCCGAGCGCGCGGTACAGAGCGACCGCGTTGCGCGCCTCGACCAGCGCGATCGACACGCTGTTGCGCTGCGCCGAATAGAGCGAGCGCTGGGCGTCGAGCGTGGTCAGATAGGGGTCGATGCCACCCTGGTAGCGCGCGGTCACCAGCCGCAGCGTATCGGCCGCGGCGGCGGCATTGGCGATGGCGGCGCGGCGTTGCTCGTCGACCGTACCGCGCTCGGCCAGAGCGTCGGCGACTTCGCGGAAGGCGGTCTGGATCGCTTTCTCATAGGAAGCCAGTGCGGCGTCGCGCTGCGCTTCGGTCAGCGCCACGCCGGCGCGGCCGGCGCCGCCGCGGAAAATCGCATAATTGACCCCGGCCCCGGCCGACCAAGCGAACGCCCCGCCGCTTAGCAGCGAGCCCAGCGCGCTGCTTGCGAAACCGAGCAGGCCGGTCAGCGAAATGGTGGGGAAAAGCGCCGCCCGCGCGGCGCCGATCTCGGCGTTGGCGGCGTATAATTGATATTCGGCCTGGACCACGTCGGGGCGGCGCAGCAACACGCGCGAATCGAGCCCGGCAGGGAGCGCCGCAATGGTCGGCGCGGCCTGCTCGATCGAAACCGGCAGATTGGCCGGTGCAATCGGCGCGCCGACCAAAAGCTGGAGCAGATTGACGTCCTGGGCGCGCAATGCGCGTTGTTGCGCGAGGTCCTGGCGCGCGGTCTCGAGCACCTGCTGCGCCTGGAGCAGGTCCGTCCTGGGCGCGATCCCGCCGTCGAGCCGGGCCTTGGTCAGGCGCACGCTCTTGTCGGCGCTGGCGGCGGTGTCGGAGGCGATTGCGAGCAGGCTCGAATCGGCGGCGTAGGCGAGCCACGCCTCGGCGATGTCGCCGACCAGGGCGAGGCGGATCGAGCGGGCGCCGGCTTCGGTTGCGAACAAGCGCTGCTGGTCGGCCCGGGTGAGCGACCGCAAGCGGCCGAACAAATCGAGTTCGAACGATGGGATCGACAGGCCGAGCGAATAACTGTCGGCATCGCCGGTCTTGGTCGCGCGTCCGGCGGCGTCGAGCTCGGGCAATTGGTTGGCTCGGGTGATCCGCACCTGGGCCCGGGCCGCGGCGATGTTGGCGGCGGCGATGCGCAGGTCGCGGTTGTTGGCCAGCGCCTGGACGATTAGCGCCTGCAGCCGCGGATCGCGGAACACGTCGCGGTACGTCACCGCCGGCAACGGCGCTTCGTTGCGCAGCAGATAGGGGTCGCCGGCCGGCCACGACGGCGGCACTGGCAGCGGCCCGGGCGGCAGCGGTGGTTCGAGCGAGCAGGCCGACAGCGCTATCAGGGCGGC
>JBDSGH010000144.1:0-8721 GCA_039919095.1 Sphingomicrobium sp.
CAGCGGCTGTGCATCGCCCGCGCCATCGCGGTCGATCCCGAAGTGATCCTGATGGACGAGCCATGCTCGGCGCTCGACCCGATCGCCACCGCCAAGATCGAGGAGTTGATCCACGAACTGCGCGGCCGCTACGCCATCGCCATCGTCACCCACAACATGCAGCAGGCGGCGCGGGTCTCGCAGCGCACCGCTTTCTTCCACCTCGGCGAGCTGATCGAGTATGGCAAGACCAGCGAGATTTTCACCAATCCTACGCAAAAACGAACGCAGGATTACATTACCGGCCGCTACGGCTGATCGGAGCGCAAGCCATGGAACAGACCAGCGGACATACGCTCAAGGCGTTCGACCAGGACATCGACCGGCTGCGCGCGCTCATCAGCCAGATGGGCGGCCTCGCCGAGCATGCCATCGGCGAAGCCATGCGCTGCCTGATCCAGCGCGACACCGAAGGCGCGTTGAAAGTGGTCGAAAACGACCGCAAGCTCGACGCGCTCGAGGTCGAGGCCGAGCGCCGCGCGGTCCAGCTGATCGCGCTTCGCGCGCCGATGGCCGGCGACCTGCGCGATGTCGTCGCCGCGCTCAAGATTTCGGGCGTGGTCGAGCGCATCGGCGATTATGCCAAGAACATCGCCAAGCGCGTTCCGCTGATCGAAAGCGCGAGCAAGATCGAGCCCATCTCGCTCCTTCCGGAGATGGCGCGGATCGCCACCGGCATGGTCCACGACGTGCTCGACGCGTTCGTCCAGCGCGACGCCGAAGTCGCCGTCCAGGTGTGCGAGCGCGATGCCGCGGTCGACGATTTCTACGATTCGATCTTTCGCACCCTGCTCACCCACATGATGGAAAATCCGCACACCATCGGCCACGCCGCGCATCTGCTGTTCGTCGCCAAGAACCTCGAGCGGGTCGGCGACCATGCCACTAACATCGCCGAAATGGTGTTCTACGCGGCGACCGGGCAGCACATGACCGACCGCAACCGCAGCGAAAAATTACCCGGCTGAGGATGGGCAAGAACGGCACCAAGCGGCTGTTGCTGGTCGAGGATGACCGGGCGCTCGCCGAGCTCGTCAAATTTCATTTCACGCGTGAGGGCTTCACCGTCACCAGCACCGCGGTCGGCGACGAAGCTTTGATCCTGATCGACGAGGTCAAGCCCGATTTGGTGATCCTCGACTGGATGATTGAGGGGATTAGCGGGATCGAGGTTTGCCGCCGCCTGCGCCGCAGCCCGGCCACCGCCAATCTGCCGATCATGATGCTGACCGCGCGCGGCGAGGAGGATGACCGCATCCGCGGCCTCGAAACCGGCGCCGACGATTTCGTGACCAAGCCGTTCAGCCCCAAGGAACTTGTCGCGCGGGCCAATGCCTTGTTGCGCCGTTCGCGGCCCAATTTGCTGGCCAAGACTCTGGGCTATCACGGGATTGAGATGGACGTCGTCGCCCATCGCGTCCGCCGCGACGGCCAGCCGGTTGCGCTCGGCCCGACCGAATATCGCTTGCTGCGCCACTTCCTCGAACATCCTCAGCGGGTTTTTTCGCGCCAGCAATTGCTCGAAGCGGTGTGGCCGCACAATGAGGAAATCGAGCTGCGCACGGTCGACGTCCACGTCCGCCGGCTGCGCCTCGCACTGGCCGCGACCAACGGCCCCGACCTCATCCGCACGGTCCGCTCCGAAGGCTATTCGCTCGACTCCGATGGCGACGGCTGAGCAGCCTCCGTTAGCCCGCAGGCTGGTCGCCGAGGGCCTCGGCTCGTTCTTGCTGTTCGCGACCGTAATCGGCTCCGGCATCATGGCCGAAAACCTCTCGGCCGGAAACGCCGCGGTCGCGCTGCTCGGCAACACCCTCGCCACCGGGGCGATGCTGTTCGTGCTGATCACGATGCTTGGCCCGGTCTCGGGCGGGCACATGAACCCGGTGGTGTCGCTGGTCGCCGCCGCGCGCCGCGAACTCCCGCCGCGCGACGCCGCGGCGTATATCGCCGTCCAATTCGCATTCGGGATATTGGGGGTGTGGGCGGCGCATTTGATGTTCGACCTGGCGGTCGTGCAAGTTTCGTTCAAGCCGCGTTCCGGCGTCGGCCAATGGCTCGGCGAAGCGATCGCCACCTTTGGACTGATCCTGACCATCCTTGGAACCGTCCGCCACCGGCCGGCATGGGTGCCGGCCAGCGTCGCGCTGTACATCGCCGCGGCCTATTGGTTCACGTCGTCGACCAGCTTCGCCAATCCGGCGATCACGGTCGCGCGCAGCCTGTCCGACACTTTTTCGGGCATTCGACCGGCCGACGTTCCGGCGTTTGTCGCCGCCCAATTGATCGGCGCGGCCGGCGGGGCGCTGCTTGCGAAAATCCTCTTCCCGCCAGCGCCCCGCTGATCGTTACAGCGCGAAGCTGACTCCGACCCGGCCGCCGAGCGAGGCCTTGCCCTGCTGCTCCTCGCCGAGGACTTCGCCGGTGAAGGTCACCCCGCTGCCGCCGCCGGTCAGCCGGAGGCCGGTGCGCCAGCCGCTGGTCCGCTGCTCGGGGGTCAGCGTGAACGGCTGGCCGCCTTCGAACGAGGCGGTGGTGTCGCCGAGCTTGCCCGACAGGATGTGGCGCCAGCCGCCTTCGGCCTCGACCCGCATCCAGGCCGACGCCGGGTCCAGCCCGAGCAGGTCGTAACCCAGCGTAAGCAGGCCGTCGGCGGCGGTTTCGGTGCTGCTGCGGCTGCGCACGGTGAGGTTGAAGGCGTTGCTCGTGCCGCTCTCGGAATAGCCTTTTTCCTTGAGGCTGTAATGTTCGATCATCGCCGACGGCCGGATCGTCAGGCGGCCGGTGCGCAGTTCGTACGACGCGCCGCCGACTGCTGAATAGAGCGTGCCGTTCCATTTGCCGTCGGCGCTGCGCTGGACCTGGACGGTGTTGAGCAGGGCCGAGAAATTGCGCGTGCCGTCGAAGTGGATCGACCCGATTGTGCCGCGCGCGAAGGCGTGGAACGGACCAACCCCGCCGCGCCAGTAGACGCCGCCTTCATAATTGCTGCTGACCAGCTCGTTGTTGCCCTTATTGTCCTTGCCCGAGAAATACGCCGCGGACAGGCCGACCGCGCCGAGCCCGCCGAGCGACTTCTCGACACCGCCGGCGGCGCCCCAGCCGTTGACCTTGTAGGACGCGGTGTCGCCGATCGACTTCGACGCGCCCCAGGCGACCTGCTGCAGCCACAGGCCGAGGCCGTTGCGCTCGGTGACCGCGGCGTGCGGGTCGGCGAATAGGCCGTTGACCAGCCGCGAGCCCTTGGTCGCGGTCTCGAACGCGCCGCCGGCATGCTCCGGCATGAGCTGCTGGAGCGTATTGCGCAGGGTCGCGCTGTCGGCCGCCGAGAGGAAGATCCCGGCAATCCCCAAGTCGGCGTCGGCCGCGGCCAGCGCAGCAGGCAGGATCGCGCTTTCCGACGAATTGAGGCCGAGCTCGCCCGAGGTCTTCTGCTTGACCTCGAGGGTCACGGTCCCGTCGACCGCCGAGGTCGTCAGATCGCTGCTGAACAGGAACGGCAGGGTCGCCACGACGCTGCTCAGATTGTCGCCCCCGACCAGGGTTCCGGCATCGATGATGGTGTAGGTGCCAACCGCCGTCCCGACGCTGTTGAGGGTCACCAGGATCTTGCTGTCGGCGCCGAAATCGGCGGTGCCGGCGACATTATAGAGCGTGTGCGAGGTAGCGCCGATGGTCACCCCGATGGTTCCGCCGGTCGCCACGTTGAGCGACGCCAGGTCGACCGTCCCCAAATTCTGCAGGTCGAGCGTCGAGCCGGTGCCGACGGTCAAGGCGAGGCCCGCGGTGCCGGCGAGCGTGCCGCGGAAGAGCGAGCCGCCGGCGAGGTTGAAGACGTCGGCGCCGCCGCCGAAGTCGACCTTGCCGAACACGCTGCCGGCGAGCACGTCGAGCGTGTCGGCGCCGGTTCCGAACAGGATGTTGCCCTTGATCTCGGGCGCCGGCTTGCCGGTCGCCGCGGCGATCTGGCGGACGGTGGCGCCGGTGGTGTTGGTGTGCAGGTCGATCGCAACCGCCTTGTCGCCCAGCGTGGCGAAGTCGGTGACGCCGATCGAGCCGCTGTTCTCGACCAGCGACAGGCCGCCCGACTGGTCGACAATCGCGCTCGCGCTGCCGTCGGTGCCGGCGCGCACGGCGAGGATCGTGCCGCTGTTCTTGATCGTCCCGACGTTGGCGCCGGTTTCGATCAGGATGGTCTGGGAGCCCGTGGTCGCGGTGCCGCCGCCGCTCGCGCCGACATTGCCGCTGATGTTGACCACCGGGACATTGGCGCCGGCGCCGAGCCGGATCGCGGTCGCATTGCCTTCGACCGCGCTGGCGCTGACCGTCCCGGAGACGCCCATGCCGCCCGCGACATTGACCAGATGGCCGAGGCCGCCGACCGAGATCGCGGTGGCGTTGACGCCCTTGTAGACCCCGCTACCGACCACCGTGCCCTTGATCACGATGCCGTAGCCGTCGGTCGATGACGCCACCGCGCCGATCGCCGTGTCGACCGTGGCCGACCCGATGCGCAGCGCCGGCGCGGCGCCGAAGCTGGTGATTGCGGCGGTCGATTCGCTGGCGTCGGCGACCCCGTCATTGTCCTCGTCGGTGTCGTTCGGGTCGAGGTCGGCCGGGCGCGCATCGAGCAGGATGCCACCGGCAACGTCGCCCGCGACCGACACCGCCGGACCGCCCTGGAGCAGATCGTCGGCGTCAAGCTTGGTGACGTCGGCGGGCGGGGACGTGTTGCGGTAGCCGGTGGCCGAAATCGCATTCTGGATGACCAAAGCGCCGCCGATGTCGCCGGTCAAATCGAGGCCGATCGAATTCTGCCCTTTGACCGCGATCACTCCGTTGGACAGGATCACATTGCCGCTGACGTCGGCCGCGCGGATGCCGGCGCTGTCGTTGCCGGTGACCGTGATCAGTCCGCCGGTCTGGGTGAGCGAGCCGATCAGCGCGCTGTCGATCGCGATCCCGGCCGACTGATTGCCTTCGACCGTGATCGTGCCGCTGTTGAGCACGTTGCCGGTGAAAGTGCCGCCGCCGAGCACGTGGATGCCGAAGCGGCCGGTGCCTTGCGCGAACGGGCCGTCGAGGTCGCCGTCATTATCGGTATCGGTCGGCGTGAACGCCTCGTCGATGGTGATCGTGCCGATGTTGGTAATGTCGCCGGTGAGGTTGGCGTTGGCGAGGATGCCGGTCGCATTATTGGCGCCGGTAATCGCGATCGCGCCTTCGTTCTTGACGCTGTCGTTGCTGTTGATGGTCACCGCCGCGCCAGCGGTCGGCTTGACCGACCCGGTCGAGCTGATGCGGATGTCGTCGTTGGCGGTGCCGGTCAGGACAGGCGTCGTGATGGCCGTGCTGATGACCGTCTCGGCGTTGGCGGGAACGGCGGTCAGGCACGTGGCGATTGCGCCAAGGCCAGTGGTTGCGAGCAAAAGGCGCATTCGAAATGACTCCCCCAGAACTTCAGGGCGCCAGCCGAACGGGCCGGACGCAATGTGTTGGCGCCAGATACAGGCGGTGGCGAACCTACGGTCACCGCCCGGTCCGGCGTGAATGAGGACGAACTGCGGCCCCGGCCGCTCCGTTTGACCCCCGGAACGTCAATCCACTAAGGGCGTCGCCTGAAGCCCAGATGAACGACCGTTAAGCCTTTGCCCCGCCTGCAAAAGCTCACCCCGATCTGCCCTGCCGGCAAAGGCGTTTGGACCGTTATGGTGAATAATGCCGGCAGGACAGCGGCACGGCTCGCACGGCCGCGCGCGCGGCGGCTCTAGAGCAACGTCATCGATCGGAAAAAATGGTGGGCGAGGCAAGGATTGAGTGCCGTTCACCCGCACCGCATCAGATCGACGGCGAGTTGCGCTGGTTCGCTGAACCATTGTGAGCGAGCTGTCGCAATACCGTCATGATCCGAGGCGGGGATCGTATAACCAGCGCCTGATCTTAGTTGCCGTCACACGCACATGATCCTTGTGCTGTGGACTAATGAGAACATTCTGTTCCTCAGGAACGATCACCGAGGGCACGATCAACAGACACGACGCACCACCTGATATCCAGTCCGACCCAAGGTCTAGGCTAATCTTGCCTGCCGGTTCAGCATCCCAACCGACCGGAAGGTCCTCGAGCGCAAGCTGCTTGGCGCCTCGCCACACATCATCCGGGATATCAAGACGCACCAGGTAACGGTTGAGTGGCAAGCTGGCCGCTTTCAGATGAACGAACGTCTCAAGGCAGGCCAGCGCGCGCGTTTGCGACGTATAGAGAACGGGCAAACCCGGCCGGTTCCACCTACCTCCTGTTCGCTTTGCCCCCTCGCCTGTGAGATCATCAGCCGTGTAGTCTGGGGTATCCGCTGCAATGCGCCAGACAGATTGGCTCACGCATATGCTCCACTCTGCATGCGAGCTAGCGTCTCAGAGACGAGCGCCTGCCCCTCCATTGTGTCGAGAAGATCGATAGGTCGCTGACCATCAAGCGCTGGGATTGGCTCACGCAACCACTGTGAAACCCACTTTTCGGCGTTGAAACCTTCAGCGTTTCCAGATTCTTCGACCATCGCCTGAACTTGGCCGACGAGCTTTGCCACGCCGAGCACACGCTCAGTCTCTTCAGGACCGAGCGCCTGATGCTGTGCCACCTTTCGATTAAAGGTGGCTACAGACAGATTGAGTGCTCGCATCGTTTCACCTTTCGGCAGAGACAGTCCCGCTAGGATCCTTTTTGCCTCTGAAGCCTGAAGGCCAGTTTTGATGATAAGAATGCGCTCGTTGCGCCCAGCACGGAACAAGTCGACATACTCGAAGCCGCCTTTACGAAGCGGCCGATTTGGATTGATTACGCGCACTGGCTTTGCGGCAGCTTTGGTCATTTGTCGCTCCTTTGAGCATACATATAGCTCATTTGAGCGAACATTCAATGATCAAAGAATCTAGTGCGAACCATACGTTCGCGTTCAATTGCACCGAACGAACGCTGTGCGTCAGCACAGCGGCAACCCTCTAAGTCATTGATTTTAGAAATGGAAAAATGGTGGGCGTGGCAAGGATTGAACTTGCGACCCCTGCGATGTCAACACAGTGCTCTACCACTGAGCTACACGCCCACTCGCGGCGCGTTTAGATTGGGGTGAAGGGCGGTGCAAGGGTCCGCCGCGCAATTACAGCCGGCCGTGCTGGTCCTCGGTCTGGAAGATCCGGTCGACTTCGGCGACGAGGTCTTTGAGGTGGAACGGCTTGGACAGCAATTTGGCTTCGGGCGCGGTGCGTCCGCCCTGGAGCGCAACCGCGGCGAAGCCGGTGATGAACATCACGCGGATCGCCGGATCCAGTGCCGACGCCTTCTGGGCGAGCTCGATGCCGTCCATCTCGGGCATGACGATGTCGGTCAGCAGCAGGTCGAAGCGCTCGGCTTCGAGCAGCGGAATGGCCTCGGTTCCGCAGCCGACGGCGGCGACTTCGTAGCCGACGCGCTGCAGCGCGCGCTGCAGATACTCGCGCATCGACGTATCGTCTTCGGCCAGCAGGATTCTCGGCATCGCCAACATCTATGCGCGCATCGCTTAATATTTTCCAGCCGCGATCAGCGCTTTCGTGCGTTGATGGGCCGTCCTTGTCCTAGATTGAGACGCTGCAGTGCGGTACCGGTAACCCCCAAGTGACGCCGCTGTCCCTCCCCATCGCCCACCCGCGCCGCGCCGAGCGGCCAGTGCTGCTGTCGGTCCCGCACTCGGGCCGGGACTATCCCGACTGGCTGATCGGCCTTGCTTCGGGCGGGCGCGGCGCGCTCGCCGCGCTCGAGGATCCGCTGGTCGACCGGCTGGCGTGGCGGGCGGTCCACAATGGCACCGCAGCGGTCATCGCCCGCGCCCCGCGCGCGGCGATCGACTGCAATCGCGCCGAGGACGACATCGACCCGGCGGTGGTCGAGGGCGGCTGTCGCGCGCGGATTAGCGCCCGCGCCCGCGGCGGCCTCGGGATCGTCCCCGGGCGGACCCAGGCCCACGGCTATCTGTGGCGCCGGCCGATCGATCCGGGCCAGCTCGAACGACGGCTCGACCAGGCCCACAGGCCGTATCACGCCATGATCGCCGACCAGCTCGAGGCATTGGTCGACCGGTTCGGCTGCGCACTGCTGCTCGATTGCCATTCGATGCCGCCGCCGGCCTCGGGCGTGCCGCCGATCGTGTTCGGCGACTGCCACGGCCGCAGCGCCGGGCGCTGGGTTAGCGACGAAGCGTTGCGCCTGGCCCGCGCCGCGGGCTTCGCCGCCGGGCTCAACGACCCGTTCGCCGGCGGCCACATCACCGACCGCCACGGCGCGCCGGGACGCGGTATCCATGCGCTGCAGATCGAGATCGACCGCCGCTGCTACCTCAACCATCGGCTCGACGCGCCCGGACCGGGCTTCAGCCGGGTCGCGGCGCTGATCGAAACGCTGGCGGTCGGGCTTGGCGAGCTGATGCTCGGCCGCCAGCTGGCGACCGCCGCCGAATAAGCCATGATCGCGGGCGCCGGCTATGACCCGGCGCGCCCGCTTCAGGCGTCGGCGGTGGCCAGCTGCTGCGGCGCCGCGATCGGGCCCTTGCCCTGCGTCACCTGGCGCGAAAACACTTCGCGAATCTGCGGCAGCGAGAACAAATGGGCGTAGATCAGCCCGAGCATGCCATTCTGGTTCATCTTGCGC
>JBDSGH010000145.1:0-6750 GCA_039919095.1 Sphingomicrobium sp.
CGCCCGCCAATTGCGAGCCCCTGATCACCGCCGGCGCCGACTTCGTCGCGGTCTGCCAGGCGGTGTGGGGGACGGACGATCCGGGCGCGGCGGTGCGCCAGTTCGAGCAGGCGTTCGCACTTTAGCCGCGCTTGTCCGCCGGCGCTGGACAAACCGGGCCTCCCAACCCCCGTGGAAACTTGTTCCGCCTCTCCATCGTTCAACCGCAAACACCATGGCCTTGTTAGGAGAGTTGCGTTGATTTCCAGATCGTCCCGTGTTGCGCTGGGGTTGCTCGGCACCGCCACCGCCGCAGTCGCCGTGGCGCAGGCCAGCAAGCCCGCCGCAAGCCCTCCAGCCTCGACCACTCACGCCGCCACGGCCACTCCGTGGGTCGCGCCCGGGACCAAGGGCTCGCCGATCAACGGCGAACTGTTCCACGCCCAAGTGCTGCTGTCAGCCCAGGCTTTCTCGCCCGGCGTGATCGACGGCAAGGACGGCGAATCGTTCAAGCTGTCGCTGAGCAGCTTCCAGCGCGCGCGCGGGCTCGATCCGACCGGCAAGCTCGACCAGGACACCCGCCAGGCTTTGTTGCAGGCCAACCGCCCGTCGACCGTCATGGTCCGCCTCGGTCCGGACGATGTCCGCAGCCGCTACGTCTTCCCGTTCCCCAAGAGCCCGGAAGCGCAGGCCGACCTCAAGTTCCTCGGCTATCGCAACATGCTGGAAAAGGTCGCCGAGCGCTATCACACCACTCCCGACACGATCGTCGCGCTCAACGGGCCCGACAAGCTGATCGGACTCGGCCAGACTCTGCGTCTGCCCAACGTGGTTCCGACCTCGAGCGATTATGCCGGCGCGCAAGGCAATGCCGCGATGGTATTTGGCGCGCTCAACGTCGATGCCCAGGAACCGCAGGGCGACTATGTCGTGGTCGACAAGAGCGAAGGTGTGCTCAAGGTCTATCGCGGACCGCTCCCGACCGGCGCCGCCGGCCCAGCCAAGGCCGGCAGCGATGATGCCACCGACGACGACAATGTCGCCGACATCCGGCCCGCGGCCGAACTCGTCGCGGCCTTCCCGGTGACCATGGGGTCGAAGCAATATCCGCTGCCGATCGGGCGCTGGAAAGCGACCACTTACGCCTATCTGCCGCCGTTCCATTACCAACCGCAGCTGCTCGAGCATGCCAAGAGCGACAAGGAATTGAGGCTCCCGCCCGGGCCCAACAGCCCGGTCGGCGTGGCCTGGCTCGATCTGACTAAGGAGCATTACGGAATCCACGGCACGCCCGAGCCGCAGACCATCGGCCGGGCCGAATCGAGCGGCTGTATTCGTATGACCAATTGGGACGTGCTACGGCTGTCGCGGATGATGAAGCCGGGCTTCACTGCGATCTTCCAGGCCTGATCCATGGCGCGCGCGCTCACGGTCGCTTCATCGGTTGTCGTCACCGCCATTCTGACCAGCGCGTTCTGGATTTTCTACGAAGGCATCACCGGCTCGCCTGGCGGCGGGCCGCAGGTGACCGCGTCGGGCGAGAAAGTCGTGGTCGACACCCCGGGCCAGCCGGCGGTGACAATCGCCGAGGGGGTCACGGTCGGCCCGGCCGGCCTGGTCCTGCCGGTCGCCGGGGTGAAGCCCGAGCAATTGAGCGACACCTACAGCCAGGCGCGTGCCGGCGGCGCCCGGGTGCACGATGCGATCGACATCATGGCGCCCGAAGGAACGGCGGTCGCGGCGGCCGCCGACGGCACCGTCGAAAAACTGTTTTTCTCGAATGGCGGGGGCGGCATCACCGCTTATGTCCGCTCGCCCGACCGGCGCTGGACTTATTATTACGCACACCTCCAATCCTATGCTCCGGGGCTGACCGAGGGCCAGCACGTCCGGCGCGGGCAATTGATCGGCCGCGTCGGCCATACCGGCAACGCCAGCCCCGACGGCCCGCACCTCCATTTCGCCATCAACCGCATGCAGCCGGGAGAGAAATGGTACAACGGCAGCCCGATCAATCCCTATCCGCTGCTTGCCGGTCGCAAGGCCAGCCGCTAGACGCCGCGCGCAATCGGTAATGACGCTCGCGTTCGCCTGAGCGTTTCTTTGAAGGTCCGGACATCATGAAGATCAGCGGCGTGGACATTCGTCCCGGCAATATCATCGAATATGAAGGCGGCATCTGGCGCGCGGTGAAAATCCAGCACACCCAGCCGGGCAAGGGCGGCGCCTACATGCAGGTCGAGCTCAAGAATCTGATCGACGGCCGCAAGAACAATGTCCGCTTCCGCAGCGCCGAAACGGTCGAGCGGGTCCGGCTCGACACCAAGGATTTCCAGTTCCTGTTCGCCGATGGCGACATGCTGACCTTCATGGACAAGGAAACATATGAGCAGATCAGCCTGCCCAAGGACCTGCTCGGCGATGCCGCGGCATTCCTCCAGGACGGCATGGACGTGGTCATGGAATTGTATGACGAGCGCCCGATCTCGGTCCAATTGCCCGACACTATAGAAGCCCTGATCGTCGAGGCCGACGCGGTGGTTAAGGGCCAGACCGCGTCATCCTCGTACAAGCCGGCGGTGCTCGACAATGGCGTGCGCGTGATGGTCCCGCCGCACATCGGCGCCGGAACGCGGATCGTGGTCGACGTCTACGAACAGACTTATGTCAGGCGGGCCGACTAGCCGCTGATGAATACCCCGTTCGTCCCGAGCGAAGTCGAGGGACGCAGCCGAGCGTAGCCGAGGTTTCTCGTACCGCTCGAACGGGTGTCTCGACTTCGCTCGACACGAACGGATTTGTCTTGGTCTCACATTCTGGATTGGTCACCGTCATGCAGCGCGCCGCGCGCAAGGCGGCGCCGCGCCTCAGGCGCGACTTCGGCGAGGTCGAGCAGCTCCAGGTGAGCCGCAAGGGGCCGGCCGATTTCGTCACCATGGCCGATCAGCGGGCCGAACAGACCATCGTCCAGGAATTGCGTTCGGCGCGGCCCGACTGGGGCATGCTGCTCGAGGAAGGCGGCGAGATCGAGGGCAATCCGGACAAGCCGCGGTGGATCGTCGATCCTCTCGATGGGACTACCAATTTTCTCCACGGCATCCCGCATTTCTCGATCAGCATCGCAGTCGAGGAACGGCGTCCCGGGCTGCGCTCCGAAATCACCCAGGCGCTGGTTTACCAGCCGCTGACCGACGAGAGTTATTGGGCCGAAAAAGGCCGCGGCGCGTGGCTCAACGAGCGCCGCCTTCGGGTCTCCGCCCGGCGCGACCTGTCCGAATGCGTGATCGGCACCGGCCTGCCGCATTGCGGCCGCGGCGACGTCGCCGAATGGAGCAAGATTTACACCGCGATCGCGCCGAGCGTTGCCGGCGTGCGCCGCTTCGGCTCGGCCGCGCTCGATCTCGCTTATGTCGCGGCCGGTCGCCTCGATGGGTTCTGGGAGGACGATCTCGACACCTGGGACACCGCTGCCGGCCTGCTCCTGATCCGGGAAGCGGGCGGCTTCGTCACCGATTATCGCGGCTCGGACCAGATGTTCGAGCGCCGCCAATATCTCGCCGGCAACAATGACGTTCATTCGCGCCTTCACAAACTGCTGGCCGGCGCGCTGCGATGATCCTGGCGCTGCTGGCTGGCGCGGCCGCGGCGTCCCTCCAGCCGAGGACGGTGCTCACAATCGACCCGCGCCATCGCCTGGTCGAGGGCGTCGCCAGCGATGGCCGTACGATCTTCGTCTCGAGCATCTTCGATCGCACGGTCCTTGCCTGCCGCAAGACCTGCCGGACCCTGGCCGTGCTGCCCGCCGGCCTGCATCCGTTCGCGCTCGCGTGGGATGCCAGCCGCAAGCAACTGTGGGTCGCGGCCGATTGCCCGCCGGGCGTGCGCGGCATCACCGCCTGCGAGCGCGGCGCGCTGCTCGCGCTCGACAAGCACGGGCGGGTGATCACGCGCATTTCTCCGCAAGTCGGCACTTTCCACCCGGGTGACGTCTCGACGTCAAACGGGCAAGTGTTCGTCAGCGACAGCCAGAACGGCATGGTTTTCCGCCTGACCGCGAACGGGCGCGGGGCGATGGCCGTCGTCCTGCCCGGAATTGGCAAGAGCGGGCAGGGCACCGCGCTATCCCAAGACGGCAAGCAACTGCTGGTTGCCGACTACAGCCAGGGCCTTGGGTCGGTCGACCTCGCCACCTGGAAGCGGACCCTGCTGCCGCGCCAGGACGGCAAGCCGCTGCGTGGGGTCGACGGCCTGGTGCGCTGCGGAACGACCTATTACGGCATTTACAATGGCGCCGCGCCGGGACTTCTACTGGCGATCACGCTGACCGCCACCGGCGTGCAATATGACCAGCCGCTGGGCGACGTGACGCTGCCCGACCCGACCCAGATCGCGTTCGACGGCCACCGACTCCTGATCGTCGCGGACTCGGGCTGGGCGAGCCTCGACCGGGCCGATTTCGTGCGAACCCGCGGCGCGCCGATCATCGCCATCCCGCTGTCGAAGGACTGCAAGCCGATTTAGGGCGGATTTTCAGGCGCCAGGCACCCCCGCCGGAGTTGCGGGGCCAGTCCGCCTGCCCTAAAGCGCCGCCAATTCTCGCTTAGTGGAGTTCCCCTTGGCCAGCGTCGCCGCCGGATACCTGCCGATCCTGCTGTTCCTTGCCATCGCGCTGGCGATGTCGGGCGGCTTTGTCGTGCTGCCGATGCTGGTTTCGCGGCTGACCGGCGCCCATCGCCCCAACCCCGAGAAGCTCAGCGAATATGAGTGCGGATTCCCCGCGTTCGAAGACAGCCGCGCCCAGTTCGACGTCCGTTTCTATTTGATCGCGATCCTGTTCATCGTCTTCGACCTCGAAGCCGCGTTCCTGTTTCCGTGGGCGGTGTCGCTCAAACTCACCCATTGGACCGGCTGGATCGCGATGATGATCTTCCTCGCCGAACTCGCCCTCGGCCTCGCTTATGCGTGGAAGAAAGGGGCGCTCGAGTGGGAGTAGTCCTCGACCCCGGGCACGATCGCATGCCGACCGAGGAGGAGCTGGCGCGGATTGCCGGGCTGGTCCGCGGCGATGCCGACATGACCAAGCTAGAGAGCTTGCGCACTGAACTCGACGAAAAGGGCTTCCTGGTCGCCTCGACCGAGGATCTGTTTCACTGGGCCCGCACCGGGTCTCTGTGGTGGATGACCTTCGGCCTCGCCTGCTGCGCGGTCGAGATGATCCACGCCAACATGCCGCGCTACGACCTCGAACGGTTCGGGGTCGCGCCGCGCGCCAGCCCGCGCCAGTCGGACGTCATGATCGTCGCCGGCACGCTGTGCAACAAGATGGCGCCTGCGCTGCGCCGGGTCTACGACCAGATGTCGGAGCCGCGCTACGTGATCTCGATGGGCAGCTGCGCCAACGGCGGCGGCTATTACCACTACAGCTACTCGGTCGTCCGCGGCTGCGACCGCATCGTTCCGGTCGACATTTATGTGCCCGGCTGCCCGCCGACCGCCGAAGCGCTGATCTACGGCATTCTCCAGCTCCAGCGGAAGATCCGCCGCGAAGGGACCATCGAGCGCTGATATGGCGAGCCACGTCCCCATCATGGCGTCCGACCGAGGCGTGATCGACGCAGTCCGGGCCGCGCTCGGCGAAGCGCTGATCGACGCCCGCGAGACGGTCGGCGAGGTCACGCTGGTGGTTGCGCGCGAGGCGATCGCAACCGTGCTCAAGGCGCTGCGCGACACGCCCGGGCTCGAATATCAGCAGCTGATGGAGATTGCCGGGGTCGACTATCCCGAGCGGGCCGAGCGCTTCGAAGTGGTCTATCATCTGCTGTCGCTGACCAGGAACCGCCGCATCCGGGTCAAGCTCTCGACCGACGAGGCGACCCCGGTGCCGAGCGTGACGTCGCTATGGCCGGTCGCCGGCTGGCTCGAGCGCGAAGTGTTCGACATGTACGGCGTCGGCTTCGCGGGCAATCCGGACTTGCGCCGGATCCTTACCGATTACGGCTTCGAAGGCTATCCGCAGCGCAAGGACTTCCCGCTCACCGGCTTTGTCGAACTGCGCTATTCGGAAGCCGAGAAGCGGGTAGTCTATGAGCCGGTCGCGCTGCCCCAGGATTTCCGCACGTTCGACTTCCTGATGCCGTGGGAAGGCGCCGAATACTGCCTGCCGGGCGACGAGAAGGCCAGGCCCGAAGCGCCCGGCGCGCCATCGCCGGCACCGCCGCCGTCGGGCCAATCTACCGCCAATCCGGCGACCCCGGCGACCACGCCCAAGACCACCGACACGCCGGCCCAGACCGGTGGCGGAGCGCCCGCCGACGCCCAGGCCAAGAAAGAGGCGCGCAAGTCGGGCGCGGCCAAGGCCGAGCAGCAGGTCAGCAAGGCGAGCAAGACCGCCGAACCCAAGCCCAGGAGCCCCGGCCGCCGCCGGCCCGGTGGAGGCGCGGCATGAGCGACACCCGCACAGTCGAAATGACTCTCGGCAGCATCCCCGACGCGCAAGCACCCGGCGGTGGCACGGCCGGCGACGATCAGATCAGCAATTACACGATCAATTTCGGCCCTCAGCACCCGGCCGCGCACGGCGTGCTGCGGCTGATCATGGAATTGGACGGCGAGATCGTCGAGCGGGTCGATCCGCACATCGGCCTGCTCCACCGCGGCACCGAGAAACTGATCGAGTACAAGACCTACGCTCAGGCTCTGCCTTACTTCGACCGGCTCGATTACTGCTCGCCGATGTGCATGGAGCACAGCTTCGTGCTCGCCATCGAGAAA
>JBDSGH010000146.1:0-5255 GCA_039919095.1 Sphingomicrobium sp.
CAGATCGAGGTGCTGCTCAACCGCGCCAACACCCGCATCGGCAAGATCGACGAGCGGCTTGAGCTGCTCGACGGCTTCCTCATCGCCTTCCTCAACCTCGACCGGGTGATCGCCATTATCCGCACCGAGGACGAGCCGAAGCCGGTGCTGATCGCGGAGTTCGGGCTCAATGACCGCCAAGCCGAGGCGATCCTCAACATGCGCCTGCGGCAGTTGCGGCGGCTCGAGGAAATGCAGATCGCCAAGGAGCGCGACGCGCTTGCCAAGGAGCGCGACGAACTGGTCAAGCTGGTCGAAAGCCCGGCGCGCCAGCGGACCCGCCTCAAGAAGGAGTTGGCGAGCGTCCGCGAGCGCTTCGGCGATGCGCGGCGGACGCGGATCGAGGAAGCGGGCGCGACCCGCGAAATCGACTGGTCGGCAATGATCGAGAAAGAGCCGATCACGGTCCTACTGTCGCAGCGCGGCTGGATTCGCTCGATGCGCGGTCACCTCGCTTCCGAGGAGAGCGCGGCCTTGAAGTGGCGCGAAGGCGATGGCCCATTGATCCAGTTTTACGCCCAGACCACCGATCGGCTGGCTTTGTTTGCCGACAACGGCCGGGTCTACACGCTGGCCGGCGACAAATTGCCCGGCGGGCGCGGCTTCGGCGAGCCGGTCCGGCTGCTGATCGACCTCGACGCCGAAGTCGGCATCAGCGCCTTCATGGTGGCGCGGACTCAAGCCCGGCTGCTGGTCGCATCGTCCGACGGGCGCGGCTTCGTCACTCCGGGCGAAGCGATTTTGGCCGAGACCCGCAAAGGCAAGCAATTGGTCAATCTGCGCCCTGGGGCCAAGGTCGCGGTGGTGCGCGACGTGCCGCCCGAGGCGGATACGGTCGCGGCGATCGGCGAGAACCGCAAGATGCTGGTGTTCCCGCTGTCCGAACTGCCCGAGCTTGGCCGCGGCCAGGGCGTCACGCTCCAGCGTTACCGCGACGGCGGGCTGTCGGACGCGGTCGCATTCCGCTTCGCCGACGGTTTGAGCTGGACACTTGGCGGTGAAACTGGCCGCGTCCGCACCGAGGGCGACCTGACGCCGTGGCGCGCGGCACGCGGCGCCGCCGGCCGGCTGCCACCGCTCGGATTCCCGCGGACCAACCGCTTCGGTGGCTGATCGGGGCCGTCGCACCGCTTAACATCGATCAAGTAGTTCGGCCGCGAATTATACCCGGAATTAACTTCGCTTACGTAGGGCAGTGGCCATGCAGGCTGCAGCCAACCGTCTGCCGGGCCCAACACGGCATCGGCGGGGGTCACCCCTCGGTGCACAATCGCACCTTGCAACGGCGGACGATGCGGCCCTGCTTGGCGCCTTGCCGATCGCCGCCGCGGTTATCACCGAACTCGACGACGGCACCGTGCGAGTGCTGGCCCACAATTCGCGCTTTCGCGACACCGTCGCCCAGTCGACCTGCACCATGCTCGAATGGGACCAGGCCGACTGCCTCAAGGCCGGGCCGATCGCCGAACTGCTGACCAATTTCTTCTCTGAAAACGACGTCGTCGGCGAACTCGATTTTCGCGACGGGGACGGTGTTTCCGCCCATTATTTCCGGATCAAGCTGGCACCGCTGCCGCGCGGCGAGGGCGCGTCGCCGCGCTGCCTGCTGAGCGTGGTCGACCGGACGGTCGAGGTCCAGGCCGAACGCAGCTTGAGGGCCGAGATGCTGCGCGACAGCCTGACCGGCCTGCCCAACCGCCTCGCTTTCACCGAAGCGATCGAAAAGGCCGGCAGCCTGGTCACCCGCGACCGCGACCACGCCGTGCTGGTGGTCGACATGCTACGCTTCAGCCGGATCAATGAATCAATGGGCAGCCTGGCCGGGGACGAACTACTGATCACCTTCGCCCGGCGGCTGATCCTGGCGCTGCGCGGCGGCGACGTGCTGGCCCGCACCGGCGGCAACGAATTCGGCGTGCTGGTGTCGCTGCGCCGCGGGGTCGAGGACGCGCTGAAGGCGGCCGAGCGGATCCAGCAGGTGATGACCGCGCCGTTCAAGCTGTCCGACCTCGAAATCCGCATCGAATGCGCAATCGGCGTGGCGCTGATGGGCGCCCGCCAGGAACCCGAAGAGCTGTTCCGCAACGCCCAGTTCGCGGTCAAGCAGGCCAAGCAGGCCGGCAAGCCGCAGGTTTACGAGCCCAAGGAAGCGAGCCTGGCGCGGCGCCGCTTCTCGATCGAGACCGAGCTTCGCCGGGCGCTCGAGCGAGACCAGTTGCAATTGTTCTACCAACCGCTGATCGACTTGAAGTCAGGCGAAGTGGCGGGTTTTGAATCGCTCGCCCGCTGGACCCATGAGGATCGCGGCGAGATCAGCCCGACCGAATTCATCCCGGTCGCCGAGGAGAGCGGGCTGATCCTGACGCTCGGTCGCTGGGCGATGGACAAAGCGACCCAGACGCTGGCCGAATGGGACCGCGCCGCCGGCGAGAACCTGCCGCTCTACGTCGCCGTCAACCTGTCCGCGATCCAGGTCGCGCGCGACGATATCTCGGGCGTAGTGGCGGGGGCGCTGCGCTCGAGCGGGCTGTCGGGCGACCGGCTGACGCTCGAACTGACCGAAAGCTCGATCGTCCAGGACCCGGCGCGCGCAACGCGCGTGTTCGAGGCCTTGAAGGCGCTCGATACGACGGTCGCGATGGACGATTTCGGGACCGGTTATTCGAGCCTCGCTTACCTCCAGCGGCTGCCGATCGACGTGCTCAAGATCGACCGCAGCTTCGTTGCCGGGATGATGGTCGATCCTGACAGCGTGGCGATCGTCCGCGCCGTGCTCGGCCTCGCCGAAGCGCTCGGCATGTCGACCACTGCCGAGGGGATCGAGACGGTCGAGCTGGCGACGACCTTGGCGACGCTCGGCTGTGCCAGCGGCCAGGGTTTCTACTTTGCCAAGCCGCTCGAAGCGAAGGCCGCGCTCGAATATTGGCGCTCGCGCAAGCGCTAGCCTAAGCTCGCCGGATGGCGGCGAGAAAAGGGTTCAACGACGCGGCTTTCAACGACAAGGCTTTGGCGCAAACCATCGCGGCCAGCCCGATCGCCAGCGTGATTACCAATCCGCACCATGCCGACAATCCGATCGAGCTCGCCAATGCCGCGTTTTGCGCGCTGACCGGCTACAGCGAACAGGACATCCTCGGCCGCAACTGCCGCTTCCTCGCCGGACCATCGACCGAGCCGTGGCTGACCGAGCAGATCCGGAGCGCAATCCACGCCCGTCGCCCGGTGCTGGTCGATATTCTCAACTATCGCAGCGACGGCAGCCCGTTCCGCAACGGGGTGATGGTCACGCCGTTGTTCGACAGCGACGGCAAGCTCGCCTGGTTCCTCGGCTCGCAGGTCGATCTGGGCGAGCATCCGTCGGAGCTGTTCGCAAGCCGCCGCGCCCGCGCCACGGCGCTGGTCGCCGGCCTGCCCAAGCGCCAGCGCCAGGTGCTCGAGCTGGTCGCCAGCGGCCTGCTCAACAAGCAGATCGCGCACCAGCTCGGGATCGCGGAGAAGACCGTCAAGATGCACCGCGCCTTGCTGCTCGAGCGGATCGGGGCGACGACCAGCGCCGAAGCGATCCGGATCGCAGTCGAGGCCGGGCTCTAGGTCAAGACCGCGGTCCAGGCAGCCCAAAGGCCGTATGGAGACGAGGGGCGGGCGGGCCTATTTGAAGAGGCTAGCCGGCCGTCCGGTCCCCTCCGCGGCCGGCACCCCATCCAGGAGAAATACGATGCGTACCCTCAACCTCATCACTCTCGTGCTGCTGATCGTCGGCGGTCTCAACTGGGGCCTGATCGGCCTGTTCGACTTCGACCTGGTCGCGACGCTGTTCGGCGAGATGACGACGCTGTCGCGGATCGTCTACGTGCTGGTCGGCATTTCGGCGGTGGTCCAGATCGGATCGCTGTTCCAGGGCACCAGCGCCAGCGCCAGCCGGACCCAGAACGCCTAGCTTTTGACCGCGGCCGCCAGCGCGTCGCTGACGATCCGATCGAACTCTTCACCGCTGGGAAAGCCTGCTTCGACCCAGCGGTCTTCGATCCGCCGCAAGGTGCGGGCAATGATCGGGCCTTCGGCAAGCCCGCGCGTAATCAGCGTGCCGCCGCCGATGGGCAGCTTCGGCATCCGCCAGTGGATGACCGAGGCTGCCCGGGCGGGCTCGCCGGCTAGCAGCAGCCGGTCGGCCGCGCACTCGATGCCGACGCGATAAGCGAGCGCTTTCGGGTTGGCGCCGAGATCGCGCTGGGTGCTGCACCCCAGCCGCTTGCGCGCCTTGTTCGATAGCTTGAGCCGAGCGGCGACTTTTTCCGCAAGCAATGGCTCGGGAGGCAACAGCGCGGCGAAGCGGCGCAATGCATCCGGCTCGATCTGAGCCTCGGTTTCGGCCGCGATCACCTGCTTTAGAATTGCCAGTGAAGCTGGCTCAATCTCGGGTAACACCGGCTTGAGGATGTCGCGCTCGAGCATGGTCGCGACCGTCGGTGCCGGGTCGGGCAGGCCGAGCAGCTTGAGCAATTCGTCGGCGATGCGTTCGCGCGACAAGGCCATCAAGTCATTGGCCCGTTCGGTGCAGGCGGCGAGCGCGTCGGGGTCGGGCGCGCCGGCGCCGAAACGGGCGTGGAAGCGGAAGAAGCGCAGGATCCGCAAATGGTCCTCGGCGATCCGCGCCAGCGGCTGGCCAATGAACCGCACGCGCCGCCCTTCAATGTCGGCCAGCCCGCCGAAATAATCAAAGATTTCCCCGGTCCCGGGATCGGCGCTCAAGGCATTGATGGTGAAATCGCGCCGCCCCGCGTCTTCCCGCCAGTCGTCGGTGAACGAGACGGTGGCGCGGCGGCCGTCGGTCGAGACGTCGCGACGTAGGCTGGTGACTTCGAACGGCTGGCCATCGCTGACCGCGGTCACGGTGCCATGCTCGATTCCGGTCGGGATCGCCTTGATGCCGGCGGCCTGCAGCCGCTCGACCACTTCGTCCGGGCGCAGGCGCGTCGCCAAGTCGAAATCACTGACCGGCAGCTTGAGCAGATCGTCGCGCACCGCGCCGCCGACGTAGCGGGTCAGCTGTTCCTCCGCGCCAAGCGCTTTCAACAGTCGCGCAACGCCGCGCTGGCGGCCCCATCTGGCCGCGTCGAGCTTCACCGCCATTGCAGCCTGCGCGATAGATTGACGATCATCGCCGCGGTCGCCCCCCAGATGTTCCGGCCGTTCCAACTGATCCGGTAATAGTGGCG
>JBDSGH010000147.1:0-5869 GCA_039919095.1 Sphingomicrobium sp.
GCTGGAAACCGCTGGTCGGGGTCGGGTCGGTGCCGTTGTCGGCGACCAATGCGCCCAGTTCATTGTCGAGGTATTGCTTGACGCTCGAGCGCAGCTCGTCGCTGCTGACGCCGCACGCCGCCATCACTTTCGATGCATGCTCGTCATCGACCAGCGCGATCAGGAGGTGCTCGAGCGTGGCATATTCATGCCGCCGCCGGCTGGCCTCACCCAGCGCGTTGTGGAGGGTCTGTTCGAGTTCGCGGGCGAAACTGGGCATTGAGATGGGACTCCCCGCCCGCTCCGAAATGACGGGCTTCCTCCCCAATGTCATACGGCGACGCGTTTCAATCAAGGGGCAGTGGCGCGGTTTATCCCCAGCTTATCGCTTGAACAGCTCTTCCGCCGCCGAGCGGTCGCGGTTGACGCGGGCGATGTGCGCCTCGACCCGGGCGATTTCCTCCCGGATCTTGGCGATTCGGTGCTCCAGCTCCTCGATCGACAGCGGATCGAGGTCCTGCTTGGTGAGCTCGGTCAGCGGGTCGCCGGGCTTGTCGGGGAACAGGTCTTCGAGGTCCATGGCGCGCAAATCGTTGACCCGCTGACGCACGGTGTCAATAAGCCGCGGCAGGTGACCAGCACACTTCCTTCGACCATGACCGCCATCGAGGCACCCGAGCCCGGCGGGCCCGAGGCGCTCAAGCTGGTCGAGCGGCCGGTGCCAAAGCCCGGCCCGGGCGAAGTGCTGATCGAGGTCGCCGCGGCCGGGGTCAACCGGCCCGACATCCTCCAGCGCCGCGGCCTTTACGCGCCGCCCACGGGCGCGCCGGCCGTGCTCGGGCTCGAAATCTCGGGCACGGTGGTCGATGGCGGCGAGTATCAGGACCTCGCCGGCGAGCGGGTCTGCGCGCTGGTCGCGGGCGGCGGATATGCCCAATATTGCGTGGCCCCGGCCGGGACCTGCCTGCCGGTGCCCGAAGTGCTCACCATGGCCGAAGCGGCGGCCATGCCCGAGACCCTGTTCACGGTGTGGATCAACCTGTTCGAGCGCGGCTTCGCGGCCGACGGCGACACGGTCCTGGTCCACGGCGGCACCAGCGGCATCGGGACGATGGCGATCCGGCTTGGAAAATTGTTCGGGCTGAGCGTCATCGTCACTTGCGGGTCGGACGAGAAATGCGCCCGGGCGCTGGCTATCGGCGCCGCCCATGCGATCAATTACAACGCCAACGATTTCGCCGAGGAAGCCAAAAGGCTGACCGACGGGGAGGGCGTCTCGGTGGTGCTCGACATGGTCGGCGGCGATTATGTGCCGCGCAACCTGGCGGCGCTTGCGGTTGAAGGGCGGCACGTGTCGATCGCGCACCAGGGCGGCGCCAAGGCCGAGCTGTTCATCCCCCAGATCATGCAGCGCCGGCTGACCCTGACCGGATCGACCCTGCGGCCGCGCTCGGTCGAGTTCAAGACCATGGTCGCGGACGAGATCGCGCGCACCGTCTGGCCCTATGTCGAAGGCGGGCGGCTGAAGCCGGTGATGGACCAGATCTTTCCGCTCGAGCAGGCGGCCGACGCCCACCGCCGGATGGAATCGGGCGAGCATGTCGGGAAGATCGTGCTGCAGGTGAAAGTTTAACCGCAAACCGCGGGAAGCGCGGCGACGCCCGCCGCGGCATAGCCTGTTCTCAGCCATTGGAGCACGGCCATGAAGATCATCGTCAGCGGACTTTCACCCGAGCCGTTCGCGCCGCTCTACGGCTTGAGCGACGAGAAGCTCGCCGAGCAGCGCGCGCGGCGCGTGGTGGCCGACGGCAGCGGTTTTCCCGAGCGGATCGAAATGCGCGACGCGCAGGTCGGCGAGACCCTGCTGCTGGTCAATTTCGAGCATCAGGACGCCGATACGCCGTACCGTTCGTCGCACGCGGTCTATGTCCGCGAGGGCGCGACCGAACAATGGGTCGGCGACCATCTGCCCGAGGTCATGGCGCGGCGGCTACTGTCGCTCCGGGGTTTCTCGGCCGAGGGATCGATGGTCGACGCCGACGTGGTCGACGGACGCGCGGCGGAGCCGGTGATCGAGCGCCTGCTGGCCGATCCTGAAGTGGCCTATCTCCACGCCCATTACGCCAAGCCCGGCTGCTACGCGGCGCGGATCGATCGCGCTTAGCTGCTTGCCCTGAACGGCTCGCAGGACTACATCCAAGATGCAGCGGCCGCTCCGGTAAGGGGCGGCCCAATTCATTTTTATGGAGTAAATCCGTGGCGCAGCCCCTCATGCCGCATGCAACCGCCGCCTGGCTGGTCGAGAACACCTCGCTGACGTTCGAGCAGATCGCCGAATTCTGCGGCCTTCACATCCTCGAGATCCAGGCCATCGCCGACGACACCGCAGCGACCAAGCTGACCGGGCGCGACCCGATCCGCGCCAACGAACTGACCCACGAGGAAATCGAGAAGGGCCAAAGCGACCCCGAGTATAGCCTCAAGATGCACAAGGAGCCCGACCCGGTGCGGCGCACCCGCGGGCCGCGCTACACGCCGGTTAGCAAGCGCCAGGACAAGCCCGACGGGATCAACTGGATCATCCGCAACCATCCCGAGGTCAGCGATGGCCAGATCAGCAAGCTGATCGGCACGACCCGCACGACCATCGCCGCGATCCGCGAGCGGAGCCACTGGAACATGGCCAACATCCAGCCCAAGGATCCGGTCACGCTCGGCCTGACCAGCCAGCGCGAACTGGATGCGGCGATCGCCAAGGCGGCCAAGGCGGCCGGCACCCCGGCCTATGTCGACACCACGCTCGACAGCGACCGGCTGGCGCTGATCGAGGAGTTGCGCGCCGAACGCGTCCAGCACCACCTTGATGCCGAAGCAGCGCTGGCCGCGGCCGAAGCGGGCGAAACCGGCGAATTGGCGTCCGACGAGATCGTCCCCGGCATCAAGGACCCGTTCAAACGCTCGTAGCCCGAACGCGGCAAACTTGATTCAGCCGGTCTAGGGGGTCAGAAGCTTCGCCATGGACGCTGCCGCATCGACCGAACCACCCAGTGACCTGAGCTTCGAGGCGGCGCTGGCCCGGCTGGAGGAGATCGTCCGCCTGCTCGAGCGCGGCGAGGCGCCGCTCGACCAGTCGATCGAACTCTACCAGGAAGGCGACCGGCTCAAGCGCCATTGCGAGGCGCGGCTCAAGGCGGCGCAGGCGCGTATCGAGCAGATCGCGTTCGGCGCCGACGGCCAGCCGGCCGGCGTGACTCCGTTCGATGGGAGTTGAAATCCTCGACCGCAGCCGGGCGGAGTTCGACCGTGAGTCCAATCGCCTGTCGGCCGAGATCGACGGATTTTTCGAAAGGCTGCTCGAAGACACCGGCGATGCCCGCGACCGGCTTTACGAAGCGATGCGCCACGGCGCGGTCGGCGGCGGCAAGCGGCTTCGCCCGCTGCTGACCAGCGCCGCCGCGCAATTGTTCGCGATCGATCCCGAGCGGGCGCTCAGGGTCGGCGCGGCGATCGAGGCAATCCACGTCTATTCGCTGATCCACGACGATCTGCCGTGCATGGACAATGACGATCTCAGGCGCGGCAAGCCGACCGTCCACAAGGCGTTCGGCGAGGCCGAAGCGGTGCTCGCCGGCGACAGCCTCCACGCACTGGCGTTCGAGATTCTCGCCCATCCCGCGACCCATGAGGATCCGCACGTTCGCTCCGACCTGGTGTTCGAGCTGGCCCGCGCGGCCGGTCCGTCGGGCATGGCCGGCGGGCAAATGATGGACCTCGTCGCCGAGGGCCAGGAGCTCGACTTGCCGGCGATTACCCGGCTGCAGCAATTGAAGACCGGCGCCTTGATCGAATATTCGGTCGAGGCGGCATGCATCATGGCGCGGGTCGCCGAACCGGCGCGGACGCCCTATCGCGGCTACGCGCGCAACATCGGGCTGGCGTTCCAGATCGCCGACGACCTGATCGACCACAGCGGCGACGAGGCCGCCGCCGGCAAGCGCACCGGCAAGGACGCCCACGCCGGCAAGGCGACCTTCGTTTCGCTGCTCGGCGAGGAGCGCGCGCGGCAGCAGGCCCATCTGCTGGTCGAGCAAGCGGTCGAGCATCTCGACGACCACGGCCACGAAGCCGACCTGCTGCGCGCCATCGCCCGCTTCGCAATAGAACGGAATCATTGACCATGGCTGCGCACCGCGTCGGG
The DNA here is from genome assembly GCA_039919095.1 of Sphingomicrobium sp. Classification (GTDB taxonomy): domain Bacteria; phylum Pseudomonadota; class Alphaproteobacteria; order Sphingomonadales; family Sphingomonadaceae; genus Sphingomicrobium. The sequence goes on from JBDSGH010000147.1 coordinate 4,178, forward strand.
GTTTACCCCGGGACCTTCGACCCGATCACTTTGGGCCACCTCGATATCGTCCGCCGCGGGGCACATCTGGTCGACAAATTGGTGATCGGAGTGACGACCAACCCGTCGAAGGAGCCGATGTTCTCGATCGCCGAGCGGCTGGCGATGGTCCAGCGCGAGGTCGCCGACGTCCCCGGTGACATTTCTGTGGTCGAGTTCGATTCGCTGCTGATGGACTTCGCGGTGCGCGAGGGTGCGTCGCTGATCCTGCGCGGCCTGCGGGCGGTGTCGGATTTCGAATATGAGTATCAGATGGCCGGCATGAACCAGCAGCTGAACGACAAGATCGAGACCGTCTTTTTGATGGCCGACGTGTCGTTGCAGCCGATCGCGTCGCGGCTGGTCAAGGAAATCGCGCGCTACGGCGGCGCGATCGAGAAATTCGTTCCGCCGGCGGTCGCGGTGGATGTCGCCAAACATCTCGCGAGCCGCCGATAGGACTGGCGCGAGGTGGCGCTCCGCGCTAGTTGCGGCGGCGTTCCGGAGTGGAGGATTGATGCTTAAAGCGTTGATGGCATTGCCGTTTGCGGCCCTTGCGATGGCTTTTGCAGCGCCGCTGGCGGCAGCTCAGGAGGCGCCGGCGGTGCCGGCCCCGGCGGCCGCTCAGGAGGCGCCCGCGGTGCCGACCCCGGCGGCCGCTCAGGAGGCGCCTGCGGTGCCGACCCCGGCAGCGGTTCCGGCGAGCGTCCTGCCGCCGGCCGCGGTGACCGCCAACCCGGCCAACCGGTTGACGCTGCTGCTGTCGAACGGCGGAACGGTCGTGATCCAGCTTCGGCCCGATGCCGCCCCGGCCCATGTCGAGCGGATCCAGACTTTGGTCCGCCGCGGTTTCTACAACGGACTTGCGTTCCACCGCGTGGTGCCCGGCTTCATGGCCCAGGGCGGCGACCCGCAGGGGACCGGCGGCGGCGGCTCCGATTTGCCCGACCTCAAGGCCGAGTTCACCACCATCCCGTACATGCGCGGGATCGTCGCCGCGGCGCGGACCGAGGATCCCAATTCGGCCAACAGCCAGTTCTTCATCATGTTCTCGCCCAACATCGCGCTGTGGGGTAAGTACACCGTGTTCGGGCGGGTCATCTCGGGCATGGACGCGGTCGACCGGATCGCGGTCGGCGAACCGCCGGCCAACCCGACCAAGATCGTCTCGGCGACGCTGGGCGATGTGCCCGGCCAGCCGCCGGTGACGCAAGTCGCGCCGGCGCCGGCTGCGCTGCCCGACCTTCCTCCGGTGGCGCCGACCGGCGGCTGATCGCTGGCCGGCCATTGCGAGACGCGCAGCGGCGCGCCAATCCGGCGCAAGTTACAAAAAACTGGATTGCCGCGCGCCTTTGGCGCTCGCAATGACTGCATCATGCGCGTCGACCTTTTCGATTTCGAGCTTCCCACCGATCGGATCGCCTTGCGCCCGGCGCGGCCGCGCGATTCGGCGCGGCTGCTGGAGGTCGCGGGCAGCGCGATTTCCGATCATGCCGTGCTCGACCTGCCGGGGCTGCTGCAGCCTGGCGACGTGCTGCTGTTCAACGACACCAAGGTCATCCCGGCCCAGCTCGAGGGGCGGCGCGGGGAGGCCCGGATCGGCGCCACGCTGCACAAGCGCGAGGGGCCGCGGACGTGGTGGTCGTTCGTCCGCAACGCGCGCCGGCTGCACGT
>JBDSGH010000148.1:0-9385 GCA_039919095.1 Sphingomicrobium sp.
TGATCGATCCCGAGCTGCGCGAAGCGTGCGAGGACGTCATCCTCGACCGCACGCCCACGAGCGGCGTCGATGCGACCGAGCGGCTGGTGAGCCTGGCCGAGGCGTTCCGCGGGACCGATGCGGCGGAGGAGAAGAAAGAGGCCGAGTGGCGCTCGATGCCGGTCGGCGAGCGCCTGTCCTACTCTTTGGTCAAGGGCATCGACGGCCACATCGTCGCCGACACCGAGCAGGCGCGGCATTTGTTCGCGCGGCCGATCGAGGTCATCGAAGGACCGCTGATGGACGGCATGAACGTCGTCGGCGACCTGTTCGGGTCGGGCAAGATGTTCCTTCCCCAAGTGGTCAAGTCGGCGCGCGTGATGAAGAAAGCGGTGGCCCATTTGCTGCCGTTCATCGAGGCCGAGAAAGCGATCACCGGCGCCACCCAGGGCAAGGGCAAGGTGGTCATGGCGACGGTCAAGGGCGACGTCCACGACATCGGCAAGAACATCGTCGGCGTGGTCCTGCAGTGCAACGGCTTCGAGATTATCGATTTGGGCGTGATGGTGCCGTGGCAGGACATCCTGCAGTCGGCCAAGGACAATCAGGCCGACATGATCGGATTGTCGGGACTGATCACACCGTCGCTCGACGAGATGGTGACGGTCGCCGGCGAGATGCAGCGGCTGGGGCTGAAGCTGCCGCTGCTGATCGGCGGCGCGACCACCAGCAAGGCCCACACCGCCTTGCGGATCGATCCAGCCTACGATGGACCGGTGATCCACTCGGTCGATGCCAGCCGAGCGGTTTCGGTGGCATCGGCGCTGGTGTCGGATACCCAGCGGTCCGATCTCATCACCACCACGGCGGAGGCCTACGAAACGCTCCGCCAGAGCCGCGCCGGCCGCGGTCACAGTGACATTGCAACGATCGAAGAGGCGCGCGGCAACGGCTTGGCCTTCGACCCGACCGGGCAGGCGCCGCCGCCAAAGATGCCGGGCCTCCACCAGTTCGGCGAATGGCCGCTACGCGACCTGCGCGCGTCGATCGACTGGACGCCGTTTTTCCGCGCGTGGGAATTGGCCGGCAACTATCCGGCGATCCTCGACGATGCGGTGGTCGGCGAAAGCGCTCGGAGCGTGTTCCAGGACGCCCAGGCGATGCTCGAGCGGCTGATCGCCGAGCGCTGGGTAACGCCCAAGGCCACCGTCGGCCTGTGGCGCTGCAAGCGCGAAGGCGACGACGTGCTCATCCTCGCGGGCAATGACTGGACGCGGGTGCCTTTCCTCCGCCAGCAGGTGAAGAAACGCGAAGGCCGGCCCAACATGTGCCTGGCCGATTTCATCAACCCTGAGGGCGAGGATACGATCGGCGGCTTCGCGGTCGGGATTCACGGGCTCGAGCCGCACCTCGCGCGGTTCAAGGCCGAGAATGACGATTATTCGGACATCCTGTTGAAAGCGCTCGCCGACCGCCTCGCCGAGAGCCTCGCCGAAGTGCTCCACGCCGAAGTCCGCAACCGCATCTGGGGCTATGCCGACGAGCATTTCTCCAACGAGCAATTGATCCGCGAGAAATATCAGGGGATCCGCCCGGCGCCGGGCTATCCGGCGTGTCCCGACCATAGTTTGAAGCCGATGCTGTTCGACCTGCTCGGCGGCAATCCGGGCGGGGTCACGCTGACCGAAAATTACGCGATGCTGCCAACTTCGGCGGTGTCGGGCTTCTATTTCGGCCACCGCGACGCGCAATATTTCGGGGTGGCGCGGATCGGCCAGGACCAGCTTCGCGATTATGCCGCACGACGCGAGGTCGAGCTCGATGTCGCCGAACGCTGGCTGCGGCCCAATTTGGATTGACCGCCCGCCACGCCGTCATCCCCGATTTGATCCGGGATCCAGGAACCACAGCGCAACTGATTGCCCACATGGTTATGAATCCTGACTTTCGTCAGGATGACGATTAGGACCGCGCAATGCTCTGCCGCCTGCTTCTTCTGCTCGCTTTGTTGCTCGTTCCGGCGGGGGCGCAGGCGCGCGGGATCGAGCCGCAATTGGTCGCCGAGGGTCCGGCCCCGGCCGGCGGCGGCGAGGTCGAACTGGCGATCCACATGCGGACCAATCCGGGCTGGCACGGTTACTGGCTCAACCCGGGCGACGCCGGCCTGCCGATGGACGTCCAGTGGCAGCTTCCGCCGGGGTTCAGTGCCGGCCCGCTGCGCTATCCGGTGCCAACCCGACTGACCATCTACGGGCTCATGAATTACGTCTACGAGCACGACTATGCGGTGCTGGTGCGGCTCAAGGTTCCGCCGGATGCCAGGGGCGAGGTGCCGATCCGGGCAAGCGCCCGCTGGCTCGCCTGCACCGACAAATTGTGCGTGCCCGAAAGGGGCGATTTGGCGCTCGACCTGCCGGTCGGCAGCGGCACCCCTGAACGGGCGCGCTTCGACCAGTGGCGCCAGGCGTTACCGCGGCCGCTGGTCACGCCCGGGCGCTATCAAATTGCCGGCGATCTGCTGCGGGTCGCGATCCCGCTGCCGCGAAATATCGAGATCGGCCAGCCGTATCTGTTTCCGATCACCGACGGCGCGGTCGATTACGCTGCCCCGCAGCAGTTCTGGCGCAACGGCGATACGGTCGTGGCCGAACTCAAGCGCAAGCGCGGTGTGAACGGCCAGTTCGCCGGCGTGCTCGCCCTGGGCGACGGGCGCGGGCTCGAGTTCAAGGCCTTGCCGGGGGCTGTGCCGCATGGCGGCGAGCGGGTCGACGACCTTGGCGCGCGCGCCATCCTGCTCGCCTTGCTCGGTGCGATTGCCGGCGGGCTGCTGCTCAACCTGATGCCGTGCGTGTTCCCGATCCTGGCGTTGAAGGCGCTTCATCTGGCGCGGAGCGGGGAGGGCGCGGCGCACGCCCGGCGCGATGCTTTGGCTTACACTGCCGGAGCGGTGGTCGGCACCGGCGCGCTCGGCGCGGCCTTGCTCGCGATCCGCGCCGGCGGCAGCGCGGCCGGCTGGGCGTTCCAGCTACAGGATCCACGCACGATCATGTTGCTGTTGCTGCTGGCGACGGCGATCGCGCTGAATTTAGTTGGCCTGTTTCAATTGCCGGTGCTGGCCGGGCGGGCGCGGCCGAGCGGCGGGTTTGCCACCGGTGCATTGGCGGCGTTCGTCGCGACACCGTGCGCCGGTCCGTTCCTCGGCGCCGCGCTCGGCACCGCTTTGCTGCTGCCGGTGGCCGGGTCGGTGCTGGTGTTTGCGGCGCTCGGGTTCGGCCTGGCGATCCCGTTCCTGCTGATCGGCTTCGTCCCGGCGCTGCGGCAGCGGCTGCCCAAGCCAGGCCAATGGATGGTCCGCTTTCAGCGCTTCCTCGCGATCCCGATGGCGGCGAGCGCGGCGGCGTGCCTGTGGCTGCTTTACCGGCAGGCGGGTGAGCGGGCACTGCTGTTCGGGCTGTTCGCCTGCGTGGCGCTGGCGATCTGCCTCGCTTTCGCCGGGCGGATCCAGCGCGCAGGGCGGCCCCAGGCCAAGTTCGTCGCGCTGCTCGCCGCGCTGGTCGTGGTGGTCGCGGTGGCGCGGGTGCCGGCAATTTCGGGCACGCGCGTGGCATCGGTCGCCGGGGCCGAGCCGTGGAGCGAAACCCTGGTCGCCGAACATTTGCAGCAGGGGCGCCCCGTGTTCGTCTATTTCACCGCCGACTGGTGCCTGACGTGCAAGGCCAACGAGATTTCGGCGATCGACCGCTCCGAAGTGCGCGACGCGTTCCGCGCCGCCGGGGTGCGGGTGGTGGCGGGCGACTGGACCAACGGCGATCCGGCAATCACCCGCTTCCTCGAAAGCCGCGGCCGCGCCGGCGTGCCGCTTTATTTGTGGTACCGGCCGGGCGGCGAGGTCGAGGAATTGCCGCAGGTGCTGACCCCGGCGATGCTCATTGCCCGCGCTCGGTCGCAGCGCTAGCCGATCCCTCCCACGCTTTCTTGCCGGCGACCCAAGTTTCAATCACCTGGGTCGCGGCCAGGTCCTGGGGCGTGCCGGCGGTCGGGTCGCGGTCGACCAGCACGAAATCGGCCCATTTGCCCGGCTCTAAACTGCCGATGCGGTCTTCGGCAAAGCCGGCGTAGGCGGCCTCGCGGGTGAACCCGGCCAGCGCCTGCTCGAATGTCACCCGCTCCTCCGGCCGCCAGCCGCCGGGCGGTTGGCCACTCGGGTCCTGGCGGCTGATCGCGGCGGACAGGCCGGGGAACGGGTTGGGCGATTCCACCGGATAGTCGGACCCCCAGGCGAGATGGACGCCGGTCTGGGCGATGCTGTGCCAGGCATAAGCGCCGGCCACGCGGTCGGGGCCGAGCCGCTTCTCGGCCATCAGCCGGTCGCTGGTCTGGTGGGTCGGTTGCATCGAAGCGATGATTCCGGCCGGTGCGAGGCGCGGGATGTCGGCCGGATCGGCGATCTGGAAATGCTCGATCCGCCAGCGGCGGTCGCCGGGATATCGGCGCGCGAGTTGCTCGTAGGTGCCGATCACCTGGGCATTGGCGGCGTCGCCGATAGCGTGGATCGCGACCTGGAAACCGTGCGCCGCGGCGGTATTGGCGAGCGTGAGCAGCTCCGCGTCGGAATGGAATTGCAGCCCGCGCGTCTCGGGCTTGTCCGAATAAGGTTGCTTGAGCCACGCGCCGCGCGAGCCGAGCGCACCGTCGGCGTAGAGCTTGACCCCGGCCATCCGCAGCCGATCGCCGTAGAGCCAGGCGGTCGGCCGGGTGATGGTCTTGAGCGGCTCGACCCCTTGCGCATAATTGATGATCCGCATGTGCAATTGGCCAGCGTCGCCGGCGCGGCGCATGGTCGCCCATTGTTCGAGCGGCGTGCCCATCACGTCGGTCGCGGTGATGCCGAAGCCGAGCAGGATCTGCTGCGCCTTGGCCAGCGCCTGGTCGAGCTCGAGCGGCGTGGCGGGCGGGACCTTCTGGTCGATCAGCTGCTGAGCAGCGTCGACGAACAGCCCGTTTTCAATTCGACCCCCGGCTGGCGATGCGGTCGCCGCAGTCACGCCCGCGGTCTTGATCGCGGCGCTGTTGGCGACCGCCGCATGGCCATCGACCCGCTCGAGCCAGACCGGGCGATCGCTCACCACCGAATCGAGATCGGCGCTGGTCGGGAAGCGCTTGTCCGTCCACGATTCCTGGTTCCAGCCGAAGCCGACGATCCACTTGGCCTGGGGGTTGGCGGCGGCGTAGGCGCGCAACCGCTGCTGCAGTTCGGCGACCGACTGTGTGCCGGTCAAATCGAGCTGGATGGCGGCAAAGCCGAGCGCCATCAAATGGCCGTGGGCGTCGATCAGCCCGGGCAGCAGGGTGCGGCCATGGGCGTCGATCCTGACCGCCTTGGGGGCGTGCGGATTCTGCACCCTGGTAAAGGTCCGAACCACTTTCCCGTCATCGCCGATCAGCAGCGATTCGAACTTTTGCAGCTTGCCGTCGGCGCCGACCTGGATGCCATTGGCGTTGGTAATCAACGTGTCGGCGGTGGCGGGGGAAGCGAGCAGCGCGGCGATCAGCGCGATCATGAGCTTGTCCATGGCCGCGGTGCATAGCATTGTTCCAAAGCCGGGGAAGGGCTACGCGGTCGCACCGATGATTCAGCCTCCGACGATCGACGACATCCGCGCCGCGGCCAAACGGATCGAGGGCTCGGTCATCCGCACGCCGACGCTGATGAGCCGGACGCTGTCCGAAATCATCGGCGCCGAGGTCTGGCTCAAGTTCGAGAATCTGCAATTCACCGGCGCCTTCAAGGAACGCGGCGCGCTCAACAAATTGATCCAGCTGACCGCCGAGGAGCGCGCCCGCGGCGTGATCGCGGCGTCAGCCGGCAACCATGCCCAGGCGGTCGCCTATCACGGTAAAAGGCTCGGCATTCCGGTGACGATCGTGATGGCTTCGCCGACCCCGGCGATCAAGGTCAGCCAGACCGCCGGGCACGGCGCCAACGTCATTCTCCATGGCGCGATGTACGACGACGCCCACGCCAAGGCGTGCGAACTGGCGCTCGAGCATGGCTATGTTTTCGTCCACCCGTTCGACGACCCCGACGTCATTGCCGGGCAGGGCACGCTGGCGCTCGAAATGCTCGAGGCGGCGCCCGATCTCGATCTGCTGGCGGTGCCGATCGGCGGCGGCGGGCTGCTGTCGGGGATCGGCATCGCGGCGCGCGCGATCAAGCCCGACATCGGCTTGATCGGAGTCGAGGCCGAACTCTACCCGTCGATGAAATGCGCGATTGAGGGTTGCCAGCTTCCGCTCGGCGGCGACACGCTGGCCGAAGGCATTGCGGTCAAGCAGCCAGGCCAGCTGACGTCGAGCATATTGAAGCAATTGAACATCGAGCTGGCCTTGGTCAGCGAGCGCGAAATCGAACGCGCGGTGGCGATGCTGGTTGGGATCGAAAAGAGCGTGGTCGAAGGCGCCGGCGCGGCCGGGCTGGCGGCGATGCTGGGCAAGCCCGAGCGCTTCGCCGGGCGCAAGGTCGGGACCGTGTTGTGCGGCGGCAATATCGACAATCATCTGCTCGCCAACGTGCTGGTCCGCGACCTCGTGCGCAGCGGGCGGATCGCGCGGCTGCGAGTTGCGGCGCAGGACCGTCCCGGCGCGCTAGCCGCGATCACTGCCCAGTTCGAAGCGGCCGGGGTCAACATCATCGAGATCAATCACAGCCGCATCTTCACCCGGCTGCCGGCCAAGGACACGGTGATCGAAGTCGAAGGCGAAGCGCGCGATCCGCAGGCGATCGACGAGGTCGTCGAGATGCTCGAAACGGCCGGTTTCCACGTCGAGCGCGCCTCGCTCGATTAAGTGGTTTTTTCCCGCTCCGGGACATTCGCCGATGTTAACCGTGTCGTGGCGGCGCAAAGGCCTTTTCAAGCGCGTTTACCAGCAGCATAAAGGGATTTGTAACCAACCCCGAGAGGAGCCGCGGTGAGCGCACCATTTCGCTTCCCCAAGTTCTTCGTAACGAACCCTTCGCCGTGCCCGTATTTGCCGGGCAAGGTCGAGCGCAAGGTGTTCACCGAATTGAGCGGCCGCCAGTCGAGCGAGCTTAACGAGGCGCTCGGACGAATTGGATTCCGCCGCAGCCAGTCGGTCGCTTACCGCCCAAGCTGCATCGATTGCTCGGCGTGCGTTTCAGTCCGCGTGCTCGCCGCCGAATTTCAGGCCAGCGCGACCCAGCGCAAGCTCATGCGGCGCCATGCCGACCTCGACGTTGCGGCGTGCAAGCCGTGGACCACCGAAGAACAATATGATTTGCTCCGGCGCTATCTCGCCCACCGCCATCCGGGCGGCGGCATGGCCGAGATGGACGAAAGCGATTTCGCCGACATGGTCGAGCAGACCCCGGTGCGAACCTTCGTCATCGAATATCGCGAGCCGTCGGTCGGCGGCCGCCCGGGCAAACTGATCGGCGCCTGTTTGTCCGACCAGCAGGGCGACGGGCTGTCGATGATCTACAGCTTCTTCGATGTCGGGCCGGACGCGCGCAAGGGCCTCGGCACCTTCATCATCCTTGATCACATCATCCGCGCGGCGCGCGCCGGCCTGCCGTACGTCTATCTCGGCTACTGGGTCGATGGCTCGCCGCGCATGGCCTATAAGACCAGCTTCCAGCCCTTGGAGCGGCTCGGCCGCGACGGCTGGCAGCGAATGGTCGGGGAAGCCGACACCGGCAATGCCACAACCATCGGGCCGATTGAACTGCCCGCCCGGCGCGAGCGCAAGCCGCTGCTGATCGACGCCTGACCGGCGCTTCGCTAGCCGCCCCGGCGAATTGACTTCCAACCCGCGAACGCGCAGCTTTCGGCCCGCGTTTCGGCGCTTGTAAATGTAGCTTTTGCGCGTGTGCACTCCCGGGGGGACGCGAGGCTATGGCAAGCACTGTTGACGGCCCGGCCAAGGGTGGAATCTCGCCCTATCTGGTGACCCTGCTCGCGCTCGCGATGTTCCTCAATTACACCGATCGCGGCAGTCTTTCGATCGTCGCGCCGGTGCTCAAGCAGCAGCTCGGGATCAGCAATGCGGCGATGGGTTTGCTGCTCTCGGCGTTCTTCTGGAGCTATGCGATCGCCCAGCCGGCGGCGGGCTGGGTGGCGCAGCGGTTTGCGCCGCGCACGGTGCTCGCGGTTGCCACCGGCCTATGGTCGCTGGCGACCATCGCCTGCGGGCTGGCGACCGGCATCGTCATGCTGTTCGTCTTTCGAATGCTGCTCGGGCTGGCCGAAAGCGCGATTTTCCCGACCAATGCGCGGATCTTCGCCGAGCATGCGCCGGAACATCAGCGCGGCCGCTGCAACAGCGCGATGAGCGTCGGCCATTCGATGGGGCCGACCGCCGGGACGCTGATCGGGGCGATGGTCCTGATCGCCTACGGCTGGCGCGCGGTGTTCTTCGTGCTCGGCGGGATTTCGCTGCTGTGGCTGATCCCGTGGCTGGCCCGCCGCGATCCCGCGCTGGAGAGCGGAGCGGCGCGCCGGCACCAGCCGGCGGCCTATTCCGAGATCCTCCGCCAGCGCTCGCTGTGGGGCGCCTGCGCCGCCCAATTCTGTTATTCCTATCCCTTCTATCTGGTCCTCACCTGGCTCCCGCTATACCTCGTCAACAGCCAGCACCTGTCGCTTGGCAGCATGGCCGGCGTGACCGCCGCGCTCTATGCGCTGCAGGCAATTGCGGCGGTGTTGAGCGGCTGGGCGTCGGACCTGCTGATCGCTCGCGGCCACTCGTCGACCTGGGTGCGCAAGGGCTTCGTTTCGGCCGGCATGACCGGCACCGGCCTACTGTTCGCCGCCGCCGGGCTGACCAGCGGCGTGACTTCGACCGTGTTGCTGATCGCCAGCGGTTTTACCGTCGGCATTTCGGGAACGATGGTGTTCACGATCGGCCAGACCCTCGCCGGGCCGCGCGCCGGCGGCCGCTGGATGGGGTTCCAGAACATGCTCGGCAATTTCTCGGGCATTGCCGCGCCGATCATCACCGGGCTGGTGGTCGACTGGAGCGGATCGTTCGCCGGGGCCTTCTTCGTCGCCTCCGCGCTGTCAGCGATCGGCGTGCTGTGCTGGATCGTGGTGGTGCGCGACATTCGCCCGGTCGCGTGGAGCGACGCCGCCGCGCCGGCGCTAGCGGGCGCCGCGCCGCTGCCCGCCTGAGCGCAAAAAAAAGGCGGAGCGCTGGTGCGCCCCGCCTCCTTATTGCCCCCGACGAATGAAATTCAGGCGACCGCCGACTGCGCTTCCGCTTCGGGTACGTCGTCGGCGTCGCTGTCGCGCAGCACGTAGCCGCGGCCCCACACCGTTTCGATGTAATTGGCGCCGCCACAGGCGAGGCTCAATTTCTTGCGCAATTTGCAGATGAACACGTCGATGAT
>JBDSGH010000149.1:0-5115 GCA_039919095.1 Sphingomicrobium sp.
GACGAGGCATGAGCGGACCCAGGCGGAGCTTCCTTCGGGAAGGGAAGTTTGGGAAAGCGAGGCTCTCACGAGCCGCTGCGGTGGAAAGCGACGCCTGAGCTGGTGAGTCAGGATCGAGAGACGGTGAAGCTTCGGCGGATCCGGAAGACGAACACCGACATATCCTTCGCTCGGCGCAGTGGGGGCTGGCAGCAATGCCGGCCCCCATTTCTGTTTGGGGCTGTGCGGCCAGCGCGGCCGCCGAACGCTCCCTGTCGCACTGCCATCGACCCACGCCAGCCGCGGCCAGCGCCGCCAATTGCTTCGCTTCATCAAACCCCGCAAAGACTGAGCTAGGGCAGCGAGAGGGTCGGACCAATGAACCACGTCTTCGAGCATATTGCGACCAAGGTCGCGGGCACCGCGGGCCGACCATGGGCGTTCGTGCTGGCCTTCTCGATCGTCGTCATCTGGGGATTTTCCGGCCCGCTGTTCAAGTGGTCGGACACCTGGCAGTTAGTGATCAACACCGGCACGACCATCGTCACCTTCCTGATGGTGTTCCTGATCCAGAATGCCCAGAACCGCGATGCTGCGGCGATCCAGGCCAAGCTCGACGAGCTCATCCGTTGCGGTCGCGGGCGCAACGAGTTCATCGGCATCGAACATCTGTCGGAGCGCGACCTGATCAGCATCCGCATCGCGCTCGAACGGATTGCCGGCGATGAAGTCGCGCATCACCAGGCGATCGAGCGGCTGATCGCGCGCCGCTGATCTAGGCAGTGCCCGCGAGAAGGCGCGGCGGCTATTGGACGATAACGGTCGAGCGCATTCCGAACGCGGTGTGGAGCAAATGCCCGCAATGGACCGGATAGCGGCCCGGCGCCGGGATCAGCGTGATGTTGGCGACCTGGCCCGGACGGAGGTCGACCTTGCCCTGGTCGACTTTGCCCGAGACAATTCGGGCCGACCTGAAAAAAGCGGGGGCGGTGAAGTCATGGCCCTTGCCGGCGCGGTTGATGAACTGAAGCGTCACCGGCTGGCCCGCCTTGAGCACGATCGGGGTCGGGTCATAGGCATAGGTTTGCAGGTAAATCACCTGGACCGGCGGGATCGCCTGGGCGTGGGCGACCGCGCCCGGAACCATGGCCACGGCGGCAATGGCCGCGATTCGCGATGAGATCATGCGTGCAACTCCTGCAGCGTCCGATGCCCCACGGCCGCAACCCCCGCTGCGACCGACGCAACGAACAAAGCCCGAATAGTCTCCGCGCCGCAAGGGGTGGACTTGTGGGCCGTCAGGAAATCAGCCGCCCGGCGAGCATCGGTCCCATTTTCGTCGACGCGCCCTCGTAAAAGCCAACTTCGCCGGTGAAATCGCGCGGGTTGTGGAACGTGCCGAAGATCAGGTCGAACAGCGGCAGGTCGCCGTAATTGCGCGCGTGGACTCCGCGTTCGTGATGCGCCGAATGGCTTTCCGGGCGCTGCACCAGATAACCGACCCAGCGGGGCGTCCGGATGTTGACGTGCTGGAACAGGCCCATGAAGGTCGCCACCATATTGATCACGATCGCCGCCTCGGCGCCGATGCCGAGCCCGAGTACCAGCATCAAACTGCCGACGAAAGTGAAGCCGAGCGTGTCGAACGGGTGAAAATAGAGCGCGCCCCAGATGTCGACCCGCTCCGCGCTGTGGTGCATCTGGTGGAACCAGCGCCACAGAAACGGCGCGTTGTGCATCGTCCGGTGCCACGCATAAATGCCGAATTCGAGCGCGAGGAAGCCGGTCGCAAGTTGCGCCCAGAACGGCAATTGGTCGCCCGCGAGCAAGCGGTGCTGGCCAAGCCAGCCATCCCAGAACAGCGGCGCGTAAGTCGTCAGCGCAAGGTAGAGCAAAGTGAAGGCGGCGCCCTTGATGCGCCACCGTGTGACAGCGGGAAACGAGCGGCCGTGCAAAATCAGTTCGAGCAGCGCAAAGCCCATGAACAGGCCGATTGCGACATAATGATACAGTCCAATCACGGCGTCCCCCATCGCAATGGACAAATTCAAGGCCACCAGGCTACGCCTCGGTCGGGGACCAGTTGTAGCAGCTTTGCGACCGGTTTTCAGGCAATGAAAAAAGCGTGCGATTGAGGTGGCTTAGGGCCTCTGCAGTCATTGTCGAAGGCGCGCTGGTGCTGTCGAAGGGGCTCAACGATCCCCGCCTGATGGGCAAGCAGACCCGATTGTTCGGCAATCACGTCAAGCTGATCTTCGGCGGCTGAGTGAGCGCCTGTGTGCTAAACGCAACCGGGGCGGCAAAGCGCAACCGCTTCACCGCCCCGTGCCCCGCCCCGATTGGTCCGGGCGGGTCAATGGTACCAGGCTGAGCGCCTAGTCGGTCAGATTGGCGGGGACCTTGCCGCCGTTCCTGGCCAGTTCCTGCATCACGGCCTTGTGCAGCCAGATGTTCATTTCCGCGCTTCCGTCGGTCGCACCGGAATAACCCAGTTCAGTCGCCAGCTCTTTGCGATTGTCGAGGCTCGAATCGAGCCCGAGCAACTTCATCAGGTCGACGATCGAGGTCCGCCAATTGAGATCGGGATTGCCTTTCTCGCGCTGGATACCGGTCAGTACCTGCTCGACGTCGACCTGTTGCTGAACCGGAGCAGCCGGCGCCGGCGCAGTGCCAGCCGTCGGAGCGCTGGCATTTCCGATCGGGGTCTGAGTCGGAGCGGTTGGAGCGGCCGACTTGTGGCCGAAGATGGCGTCCTTGATCTTGCTGAAGATGCTCATGCGGTGGTTCCTTCCATGCCGTGCTTGAGCGCGCTGATCTGGTCGTGGCCCGAACGGACCGACTGATAGGCGCGCTCGATCACCGCCCGCGTTTCGCCCGAAAAGGTGTCGCTGTTGAGCGCAGCCTCGAACTTCTCCTTGAGATAGTCCTCGCCGCGCTCGACTTCGTTGACGATCGCCTGGTCGTCGCGGCCGGTGATGGCGGCCTTGAGATCGAGGAAACGCTGGTGGGTCTTGCCGAGGAACGAACCATCGTCCTCGGGATCGCCGCCGAGCCGGCGAACCTCGGCGCGCAGTTCCTCGACCACCTTACCGCGCTCGCTGGCGCGCTCGCGAAACAGCTGCTGGAGGCGGTTGGTATCTTCGATGTTGGCAGCAGCGTCTTCAAAGCCGGTGACGCTGTCGATCAGGGTCGCGGTCAGCGTGTTGAGTGCGGCGGTTTCGGTCGAATGGGTTTGATCGGTCATGAAGATAGGTCTCCAGTTGATGGGGGGTCTGTGTCGGGGAACGCGCGACCGGCCGAGACGATGCGTCAAATCGCTGATTCAAGCCGATGCGCGCATTGGGGAAGCCGAACGGAACCGCTATGTTCGATTGTGCATGGCCGCGCGGGGGCGAGTCGCATGGGTTTGGTGTGAGACCGGGCTGGGGCTGGCCTGTCCAGCGTCCACCAAGCGCATGCCTAAGGGGGGCGGATCGATGGCACTGACGCGACGCAATTTGCTCACCCAGCTGGGCGCCATCGGTGGAGCGAGCGCGGCCTTCCTCGGAATGGAGGCGCTAGGCCTGACCGCCGCCACGCCGGCCGGGGCCGAGGATTTCGCCTTGCCCGGGCAGAGCGGGCGCGGGCGCTCGGTGGTCGTGCTCGGCGGCGGCATCGCCGGGCTGGTGTCCGCTTATGAGCTGCAGCGCGCTGGCTACACAGTGACCGTGCTCGAAGCGCGCGACCGGATCGGCGGGCGGGTGTGGTCGGTGCGCGGCGGCGACCGAATGGACCATGTTGGCCGGCCTGAGCAGCGCGCGACGTTCGACGACGGGCTTTATTTCAACGCCGGCGCGGCGCGCATCCCGAGCAGCCATCGCCTGATCCTCGATTACGCTCGACGGCTCAATGTGCCCATGGAAGTGTTCGTCAATTCAAATCGCGGGGCGGGCTGGGATTTCGGCGGCCGGGTGACGCGCGACCGGCAGATGGTGTTCGACATGCAGGGGCGGGTCGGCGAACTACTCGCCAAGGCGATCGACCAGCGCGCGCTCGACGCCGAGATGCCCAAGGGCGAGCTTGAGGCATTCCGGCAATTCCTCGCGCCCTACACCTCGCTTGACCAGTCGGGGCGTTATGCGCCGGACGGGCGCTCAGGCTATTCTGTCGAGCCGGGTGGTTATGACCAGGCGCCGGTGCCGCTCAAGCCGATGACGCTCAAGCAGCTCCTTCCGGGACCCGCCGGCGCCGGCCCGTTCGGCAGCGCCGCATTGCCGTTCTTGTTCGAAACCATTTTCGACATGCAGGCGCCGATGCTGCAGCCGGTCGGCGGAATGGACCGGATTGCGCACGCGCTGTTCGAGCAGGTCAGACCGACGGTCCGGCTACGCACCCCGGTCCGCGCCATCCGCCGGGTCGGATCGCGGGTGCGGATCGAGCATCGCGGCGGAGTCACCGAAGCCGATTATTGCGTGTGCACGCTGCCCGCCAACCTGCTGGCGCGGATCCCGAGCGATTTTGCGCCGGCCAAGAAAGCCGCGCTGCAGGGCATCGATTATCTGCCGAGCGTCAAGGTCGCGTTCGAAAGCCCGCGCTTCTGGGAACGCGAGGAGCAGCTCTACGGCGGCCTCGCCTGGACCGACCGGCTCAACGAGAATGTGATCTATCCGTCGGGCGGGATCCACAGCGACAAAGGGGTATTGGTCGCGGCCTATGTTGCCGGCTGGACCAACCCCGACAACCCGCAGCGGTTTGCGTCGTTGAGCCATGAGGAGCGGATCCGGATCAGCCGAGAATCGATCGAGGCGCTGCACCCCGGCCGGTCGAACCTTTTGACCAAGGGCGTGACCGTCGCCTGGGGGCTGGTGCCATGGTCCGAGGGGGTCGGCGCGATCGGGCCCAATTGGGACGCCGACAACCGCACCGCGCGCTACGCCGAGCTGCTCAAGCCCGAAGGTCCGATCGTCTTCGCCGGCGAGCATCTGAGCTACGTCGGTCTGTGGCAGGAGGGCGCGGCGCTGTCCGCCCACCAAGCGCTCAAGATCGTCCAGTCGATGGCGGCCGAGCGCGCGGGCAGGGTAGCGGCGGCCTAGATCCCCGGAAGGTGCCTGGCGATTGGCGCCCAGCTGTTGGTCGCGATCAGCAGCAGCGGCAAAT
>JBDSGH010000150.1:0-3937 GCA_039919095.1 Sphingomicrobium sp.
GGGGTCGCGATCTTCTCGTCGAACGGCACTTCCTCGGTCACATAATCGACCGAATAAGCCAGCCCCGAACAGCCGCGCCGCGGCGTCGACAATTTGACCCCGATCGCGCCGTCTGGGGCGCGCTCCATCAGCTCGGCGATGCGCGCTTCGGCGGCCGCCGTCAGCACGATCGCGGCAGGCCGCGCTCGGACCTTTGTCTGCTCGTTCACAACATCCCCAATTCTAGCCTTGCTTCGTCGCTCATCCGCGACGGGTCCCACGGCGGGTCCCACACCAGCTTGACCTCGGCGTCGCGGATGCCGGGCACCGACAACACCCGCAGCTCGACTTCGTTGGGCAGCGATTCGGCCACCGGGCAATGCGGCGTGGTCAGCGTCATCGTTACGATTGCGTCACCATCTTCGCTGATGGCGACGTCGTAGATCAGCCCGAGCTCGTAAATATCGACTGGAATTTCAGGGTCATAGATCGACTTCAGGGCCTCGACTACCGACGCCTGCAGATCGCCGTTCTTGGCATACTCGGGCACCTCTTCGATCGCGCCGCTCAAAAACCCCGCGAGGTAATCGCGCTTGCGCTCGAACTCGGGCGTGACTCGCGCTCGCGGCGGGGACTCCACTGCGTCGACCTGCTCGGTCTCGATCTTGCGTTCCTCGTTCATCCGAAAATCCGTTTTACCTGATGCAGCCCGCCGACCAGCGCCGCGATGTCCGAGCTGTCGCTGTGCGCGGCGAAACTCGCGCGGGCCGTAGCATCCACTCCGAGGACGCCCATCAGCGGTTGTGCGCAATGGTGCCCGGCACGCACCGCGACGCCCGCATCGTCCAATATGGTGCCGACATCGTGCGCATGCACCCCGTCGACGTTGAAGCTGACGATTCCGGCCGAATCATCGGGTCCATAGAGCGTCACGCCGGGGATCGCCGACAGCGCCGCGCGGCATTCGGCGACCAGCGCGCTCTCGTGGGCATGGACCGCATCGAGCGACACATGCTCGATCCACTCGACCGCGGCGTGCAGGCCGATCGCGCCGACGATGTGCGGCGTCCCGGCCTCGAACCGCTGCGGCGGCGGGGCATAGGTCGTGCGCTCGAATGTGACATTCTCGATCATCGCGCCGCCGCCTTGCCACGGTGGCATTGAATCGAGCAGCTCGGCGCGGCCCCACAGGCACCCGATCCCGGTCGGGCCGTACAGTTTGTGCCCCGAAAAAGCGTAGAAGTCGCAACCGATGCTGGCGACGTCGACCGGCATGCGCGGCACCGCCTGGCAGCCGTCGAGCAGCAGCAGCGCACCCGCGGAATGGGCGATCTCTGCCGCGCGCCGCGCGTCGAGGATCGAACCCAAGGCATTCGACACATGTGCCAGCGCAACCACCCGATGCTGCTCGCTGACCAGTTCGGTCGCGGCGTCGAGGTCGATCCGCCCGTCGGCGGTCAGCGGCACTACGTCGATTGCGTAACCGGCGAGCTGCCACGGCACGATATTGCTGTGATGCTCGAGCGCCGACAGCAGCACGCGGTTGCGGCCGTCCTTGGGCAAAACCCGCGCCACCAAATTGATCGCCTCGGTCGCGCCGCGCGTGAACACCAGCTCATTGGCCGCGCCCCCGATCAGCCGCGCCGCCGCCGCCCGCGCCGACTCATAAGCCGCCGTCATGTCCGACGAGCGCTGGTAAATCCCGCGGTGGACCGTCGCATAATCGCGCGCATAGGCCGCCGTGATGGCGTCGATCACCGCCTGCGGCTTCTGCGCGGTCGCGGCGCTGTCGAGATAATGCCAGTTGGCAATCGCCGGGAACTGGTCGCGCACGTTGAGCGCGGAATTGATGCGGGTCGCGACGTTCATGCGATCGCCCTCAGCGCGGCGCGCGCCAGTTCGCTCAACTGGTCGCGCTGCTCGGCCGCGTCCCACAGGCCCATCACGAACCCTTCAAGCAGCAAAGCGCGCGCAGTTGCCGGATCGAGCCCGCGCGACATCGCGTAGAACATTTGCTCGGCATCCAACTCGCCGACCGACGCACCATGCGCGCACTTCACGTCGTCGTCGAAAATCTCGAGCTCGGGCTTGCAATTGGCGGTCGCACCGCGGTCGAGCAGCATGGCTTTGACCGATTGCCCGGCGTCGGTCTGCTGCGCGCCGCGCGCCACCTCGACCTTGCCGAGATAGGTCCCGACCGCCTTGCCGCCGAGCACCGAGCGCACGGTCTGCCGGCTCTGCCCGCGCAGGCCGATGTGGCGCACATTGGTGACGATCTCGAGGTTGGCAGTCTGGCCGCCGATATTGGCCCCGAACAAGGTGAAATCGGCGTCGTCGGCGAGGCTCACTTCAAGCTCGATCCGGCCATAGTCGGGCGCCGTGTTGAGCACGAACAGCCGCGCGCTCGCCCCCGCCTCGAGCGCGATCCGCATGCGCCGCACCTGCACCTCGTCCGCGGTCGGCAGCCAGGTTTCTTCGAAGCGCTCGCCCGGCCCGACGGTCACCGTCAGCGGCTCGGCCAATTCGCTCCACACGCCTTTGAGCGCGTCGAGATCGGCGTAGCGATAGGCCTCAAGCTTGCGGGTCGGGAGCGCGGTCATGCGGCCGCCTCGGCATAGCCTTCGCGCTCCAGTTCGTGCGCCAGTTCCGGCCCGCCCGAACGCATGATCCTGCCGGCCTGCAGCACGTGCACCCGGTCCGGTTTCACATAATCGAGCAGGCGTTGGTAATGGGTGATCAGCAGCACCGCCTTGTCGGGGCTACGCATGATCCGGTTGATGCCCGCGCCGACTGCTTTGAGCGCATCGATGTCGAGCCCGCTGTCGGTCTCGTCGAGGATCGCCAGCTTGGGGTTCATGATCCCCATCTGGACCATCTCGGCCCGCTTCTTCTCGCCGCCCGAGAAGCCGACGTTGACCGGCCGCTTGAGCATCTCGGCGTCCATGCCGAGTTCGGCCGCCTGGGCCCTGGCCAGCCGGATGAATTCGGCGCCGGACAGCTCTGGCTCGCCGCGCGCCCTACGCTGCGCATTCAGGCTCTCGCGGAGAAATTGCAGCATCGACACGCCGGGGATTTCGACCGGATATTGGAAGCCCAGAAACAAGCCGGCGGCAGCGCGTTCGTGCGGCGCCATTTCGAGCAGGTCGCGCCCTTCGAACTCGACACTGCCCCCGCTGACCTCATACCCCGGCCGCCCCGCCAGCACATACGCCAGCGTCGACTTGCCCGACCCGTTCGGCCCCATGATCGCATGCACCTCGCCCGCCGGCACATCGAGGCTGACCCCGTTAAGGATCGCCTTGTCCGCGACGGTCGCATGGAGGTTGATGATTTCAAGCATTCTTGTTTCCGTTCAGCCGAGCGAGTTGAGTTGTGTCTCCGCCATACCGGCGGTAAATCGCACCAAGCTCACGCACGTCGTCGGCGGTCACTTCGCCTTCCTCGATTGTCAGGAAAACGCGGGTTCCTTGGCCCCGCACATCCCGGACACACGGAATGCGCTGCATCCATTCAAAGTGCGCGCGCTCGTCGCCCTCAGACTGGTAAACCGTCCCATCAAAGTAGAACGGACTATCCAACGGAGCCCTCCAAGCTAATCCCGAGCAGCTTCTGCGCTTCGACGGCGAACTCCATCGGCAGCTGCTTCAGCACTTCCCGTGCAAACCCATTCACGATCAGCGCCACCGCGCTTTCGGCATCGAGCCCGCGGCTCATCGCGTAGAATAATTGGTCGTCGCTGATTTTCGACGTGGTCGCTTCATGCTCGATCTGCGCGGTCGGGTTCTTGACCTCGATATAGGGCACGGTGTGCGCGCCGCACTGGTCTCCCAGCAGCAGTGAATCGCACTGGGTGAAGTTGCGGACATTCTCAGCGCCTGGAAGCACCCGCACCAGTCCGCGATAGGTGTTGTTGCTGCGCCCCGCGCTGATGCCTTTCGACACAATCGTCGAGCGCGTG
>JBDSGH010000151.1:0-13715 GCA_039919095.1 Sphingomicrobium sp.
CATTACAATGTGATGGGCGTGGCCAAGGCGGCGCTCGAAACCAGTGTCAAATATCTGGCGATGGACCTTGGCCCCGAGGGCGTGCGGGTCAACGCCATCTCGGCCGGCCCGATCAAGACGCTGGCGGCGAGCGGCATCGGCGACTTCCGCTACATCATGAAATGGAACGAGTATAATTCGCCGCTGCGCCGCAACGTCACGATCGAGGATGTCGGCGGCGCCGCGCTCTATCTGCTGTCCGACCTCGCCAGCGGCGTCACCGGCGAGATCCATCACGTCGATGCCGGCTACAACGTCGTCGGAATGAAAGCCGAAGACGCGCCGGACATCGCCACGGTCTAGCCGCGGTGGCAGACCCGGTCGGCCGCAAGGTGCGCGTCTACGGCCGCGTGCAGGGCGTGTTCTTTCGCCAGTGGACGGTCAAGCAGGCGCGCGCCCTGGGTGTCGCCGGCTGGGTCCATAATGCCGCCGATGGCGCACTCGAGGCCCATCTCGCCGGCGACGAGGCCGCGGTTGCCAAGTTGATCGAGCATATGCGGCGCGGTCCGCCCCAGGCGATGGTCGAGGATCTGACGGTCGAACATGTCCCGCCGGAAGTGACCGAGGGCTTCACCGTCCGGCTGTGACCGCCTCAGCGGAACGGATCGCGCACCAGGATCGTGTCGTCGCGCTCGGGGCTGGTCGACACCAGCGCCACCGGGCAGCGGATCAATTCCTCGATCCGGCGGACATATTTGACCGCCCGCGCCGGCAGGTCGGCCCAGGTCCGCGCCCCGCGGGTCGACCCCGGCCAGCCCTCGATCTCCTCGTAGACCGGCTCGACCCGGGCCTGGTCGAAGGCATGCGGCGGGAGATAGTCAAAGGCCTCGCCGCCGATCCGGTAACCGGTGCAGATCTTGACCGTTTCGAACCCGTCGAGCACGTCGAGCTTGGTCAGCGCGACCCCGGTGATGCCGCTCACCGCAACCGCCTGGCGAACCAGCACCGCGTCGAACCAGCCACAACGCCGGCGCCGGCCGGTGACCGTCCCGAACTCGTGCCCGCGCTCGCCCAGCCGCTGGCCGATCTCGTCCTCGAGTTCGGTCGGGAACGGCCCCGATCCGACCCGCGTGGTGTAGGCTTTGACGATGCCAAGCACGAAGCCGGCGCTGGACGGGCCGATGCCGCTGCCGGCGCCGGTCGTGCCGGCGACGGTGTTGGACGATGTGACGAACGGATAGGTGCCGTGATCGACGTCGAGCAGCACGCCCTGCGCGCCTTCGAACAGGATCTTGCTGCCGCGGCGCAGCGCCTGGTCGAGGTCGCGCCATACCGGACGCGCGAACGCCAGCACGAAATCGGCGATCTCGGCGAGGTCCTTGCGCAACCGCTCGCGATCGACCGGCGGCTCCTTGAACCCGGCCCGCAGCGCGTCATGATGCGCGCACAGACGATCGAGCAAGGGATCGAGCTCGTCGAGATGGGCGAGGTCGCAGACCCGGATCGCCCGGCGCCCGACCTTGTCTTCATAGGCCGGGCCGATGCCGCGCCGGGTGGTGCCGATCTTGCCAGCGCCGGACGCGTCTTCGCGCAATGCGTCCAGATCGCGGTGGATCGGCAGGATCAGCGGGCAGGTTTCGGCGACCATCAGCACCTCAGGGGTGACGCTCACGCCCTGGGCGCCGATCCGCTCGACTTCGGCCTTGAGCGCCCACGGGTCGAGCACCACGCCATTGCCGATGACCGACGGCGTGCCGCGCACGATGCCCGACGGCAGTAGCGACAATTTATAGGTCTGGTCGCCGACCACCAGCGTGTGACCGGCATTGTGGCCGCCCTGGAAGCGGACCACCATGTCGGCCCGGCTGGCCAGCCAGTCGACGATCTTGCCCTTGCCTTCGTCGCCCCATTGCGCGCCGATGACGGTGACGTTGCCCAACTGAATTTCCCCAATGAATGCGGCCCGCGCGCTCCTAGGGGGTGAGCGCTGGTGCGTCTAGGCTGCCGGCATCAGCAGCGATGTCGTTTCGGATGCAGATGATGTTAGGAAGGCGTCCGGATCACCAGCATGGAGCCCGGATGCCGTTGCGATTTTCCTATGAGCTGGCCGCTTCGTGGCCGTCGCTGGCGTGGCTGGCGCAATGCGAGACCGGTTCGGATTCGATCCGCCTTGTCCATGGCCCAGGGGTCGAATGCCGGACCGACTGGTTCTGCGAAGCGGTGTGGGACGGCGATTTTGCCGCCGGCGAGTTAGACCGCACCGACCTGGTGTTCGGCAGCGGGGGGCGTGCGCGCGACGGCCGTGTCACGTTCGTCTCGGCCGGAGCGCCGATCGACCGGCTTCAGTTCGCTGTCCGCGACAAAGTCACCTTTGTCTCAAACTCGCTGGCCTGCCTGCTCGAGGGGATCAATGCCCGGTTCGACCCCGATTTTCACGGCTATGACGAGTTTTTCGAACAGGTCGTCCTCGGCATCGACCGGGAATTTCCCGACCTGCCGATCGCTGGGGGCGGCGTCGGCATGATGTATTTCCATAATCTCGAGTGGGACGGCGAGCGGCTGCACCGAACACCCAAGCCGCCGTCCCAAAGAGACTTCGGAACGTTCGAAAAATACGAAGGATTCTTCACCGGCGCATTGCGGCGGATCGGCGACAATATGGCCAGTGGCGATCGCTCCGCACCACTCGAATGGCTCGGCACGATTTCGCAAGGCTATGATTCACCAACCTGTGCCGCGGCGGCGCGTGCAGCCGGCCTGAAACAGGTCTTCACCCACGACGAATCGCGGCCGGGCACGCGCGATGACGGGGTCGAGATCGCCCGGATCCTCGGCGTCGACTGCGTGATGGTCGATCGTCTGGCGTGGAAAGGCCGGCCGGCGCCCGAGCCCCTGTTTCTCGCCGCGGACGCCCAGGGCAAGGAGGTCATGCTCGCCGGCATTCCGCTCGACTTGAACCGCCGGGTGATGCTGACCGGCCATGGCGGCGACCGCGCCTGGTCGAAGGAGTTCCATCCGCGCCGGTTGCCAGCCTATCCCGCGCTCAAGCCGGGGCCGCCCGCGAGCCTGGCCGGGCGATGGCACTCGGGCTTGTCGATGACCGAATACCGACTCCACCAGGGCTACATCCACTTGCCCGCCCCGTTCATGGGCCTGCGGCAAATTGCCGACCTGCATACGCTGAGCGAATCGGACGAGATGGCGCCGTGGGACGTCGCCGGTTCCTACAGCCGACCAATCTGCCGCCGCATTGTCGAGCAGGCCGGCGTCCCTCGCAATCTGTTCGGCACCGCCAAGACCGGCGCCTCGATCCGTTTCCTGCGCGGCGAGGACTCCTGGTCGGCTAGCGGCAAGCGCGCGTTCTTCGGCTGGCTCAGGCTGCATGGCGCAGACCACGGTATGTCGCGCCGGGCACTCGCCCAGGTCCGGTTGCTGCTGCGCGCCCAGGACGTCGCGCTATCGCTCGGTAGACTCAAGCCGGCTTTCGCCGGCCGACGCATGCGCACGGTCGCCATCCGGCTGGCGCGGCGAATCAAGCAAAGCGGATTGAACGACCTCGCCTTCATCTGGGCAATCGACAGCGTCCGAAAATCCTACCGCCGCCCGCCTGGCTGATCCTTTAGAAACTGAGCGGCACGACCGTTCGCACGCCGGGCAGTCCGCACAGTCGCTTGACCAGCTGCGGCGTGATCGGGTCGTCGACCGCGACCAGCGCGACCGCTTCGCCGCCGGTTTCGCGCCGGCCAAGGTTGAAGGTCGCGATATTGATGCCCGCTTCGCCCAGTGCGGTGCCGAGCGCGCCGATGAAGCCGGGCTCGTCGGTGTTGACGATATAGATCATCTGGCCGGTCAGCTCGGCTTCGACCGGGACTTCGAAGATATCGACCAAGCGCGGTGCGCGGTTGCCGAACAGCGTTCCGGCGACCCGCCTTTTGCCCTCCCTGGTGCCGACCGTGACCGCCAGCAGCGTGTGGTAATCGCCCTCGCGGTCGTGGCGAATTTCGCGCACGTCCAGCCCGCGTTCGCGCGCCAGATGGGGCGCGTTGACCATGTTCACCGTGTCCGAATAGGTGCCCATCAGGCCGGCCAGCACGGCGCCCGTGATCGGCTTGATGTTAAGCTCGGCGGCGGCCCCTTCGACCTCGACGTCGATCGAGCGGACTTCGGTTCCGGCGATCTGCCCGACCAGCCGGCCAAG
Organism: Sphingomicrobium sp.; assembly: GCA_039919095.1. Taxonomy (GTDB): domain Bacteria; phylum Pseudomonadota; class Alphaproteobacteria; order Sphingomonadales; family Sphingomonadaceae; genus Sphingomicrobium. The sequence goes on from JBDSGH010000151.1 coordinate 4,178, forward strand.
CTTCTCGGCCAGCGCCATGTAGGGCTTGAGGCGCGGCGCTTCCTCGGCGGACAGCGACGGCATGTTGACCGCGTTGGTAATGCCGCCAAGTAGCAGATAATCGCTCATCTGCTCGGCGATCTGGATCGCGACATTGACCTGCGCCTCGTTGGTCGAAGCGCCCAGATGGGGCGTGGAAATGAAGTTGGGTGATCCGAATAACGGCGATTGCCTGGCCGGTTCGGTCTCGAAAACGTCGAGTGCGGCGCCGGCGATATGCCCCGATTCGAGGCCGGCCTTGAGCGCCGCTTCGTCAATCAGTCCGCCCCGCGCGCAGTTGATGATCCGCACCCCCGGCTTGGTCTTGGCGAGCTTTTCGGCCGACAGGATGTTGCGGGTCTGGTCGGTCAGCGGGGTGTGCAGGGTGATGAAGTCGGCGCGGCGCAGCAATTCGTCGAGCTCGACCTTCTCGATGCCCAGTTCGACCGCCCGTTCAGGCGTCAGGAATGGATCGAACGCGACCACTTTCATTTTCAGGCCGAGCGCCCGGCTGGCGACAATCGATCCGATGTTGCCGGCGCCAATCAGGCCGAGCAGCTTGCCGGTTACCTCGACCCCCATGAAGCGGTTCTTTTCCCACTTGCCGGCCTGGGTTGATGCGTCGGCTTCGGGCAGCTGGCGGGCGAGCGCGAACATCAGGGCGATCGCGTGCTCGGCGGTGGTGATGGAATTGCCGAACGGCGTGTTCATGACGACGATCCCGCGCGCCGAGGCCCCGGGTACATCGATCGTGTCGACGCCGATGCCGGCGCGACCGATGACCTTGAGACGGGGCAGGGCGGCATCGAGGATCGCCGCCGTGACCTTGGTCGAGCTGCGCACCGCAAGCCCGTCATAATCGCCGATGATCGCGCTCAAATCTTCGGGAGCAAGCCCCGGCTTCTCGTCGACAGTAATCCCGCGTTCGCGGAAGATGGCAGCGGCGCGAGGGTCCATCGCGTCGGCTATCAGCACTTTAACTTCGCTCATCGGGTCTGCTCCGCGATCGTGGACTGCTCAAACGCCCAATCGAGCCATGGTCCCAACGCTTCGATGTCTGCCGTGTCGACCGTTGCGCCGCACCAGATGCGCAGCCCGGCCGGTGCGTCGCGATAGGCGCCGATGTCGAACGCCGCCTGCTCAGCTTCGAGCAGTTTGACGATCGCCTTTTGCAGCGCCTGATTGGCGGCCGGGTCGGAGCGTTCGGCGAATTGCAGGCAGACCGAGGTGTTTGAGCGGATTGCGAGATCGGTGGCGAGATGCTCGATCCAAGCTGTTTGCTGGACCCAGCGGCCGAGCGCCGCGGCATTGGCGTCGGCGCGCGCGATCAGCGCCGACAGGCCGCCAACGCGCTCGGCCCAATCAAGCGCGACCAGCCAGTCTTCGACCGCCAGCATCGACGGCGTGTTGATCGTCTCGCCCTTGAATATGCCGTCGATCAGCTGGCCATTCTTGGTTAGTCGGAAGATCTTGGGCAGCGGCCGCGGTGCGGATTGTTGCTCGAGCCGCTCGACTGCTCGCGGGGATAGCACCAGCATCCCGTGACCGGCCTCGCCGCCAAGCGCCTTTTGCCAGCTGAAGGTGCCGACATCGACCTTGGCCCAGTCGATCTGCTGGGCAAACGCGGCGGAGGTCGCATCGCAGATCGAAAGGCCGCTGCGATCGGCCGCGATCCAGTCCGCGTCGGGCACGCGCACGCCGCTGGTGGTACCGTTCCAGGTGAATACTATGTCACTCGCCGGGTCGATTTCGGCAAGGTCGGCGATATGGCCGTAATCGGCGGTGCGCTGGTCGGCGTCCAACTTGAGTTGCTTGACGACATCGCTGACCCAGCCGGCGCCGAAGCTCTCCCACGCCAGCATGGTCACCGCGCGTGGGCCGAGCAGCGACCACAGCGCCAGCTCCATCGCTCCGGTGTCGGACGCGGGCACGATACCGAGGCGGTAATCGGCCGGCAGGCCGAGCAGTGCGTGGGTGCGCGCGATCGCTTGTTCGAGGCGGGCCTTGCCCAGCGCCGAGCGGTGCGAACGGCCGAGCGAGCGCGTGTCGAGCAGGCTTGGCGACCAGCCGGGTGGCTTGGCGCAAGGTCCGGATGAGAAATGGGCACGAGCCGGCAAAGCGGCTGGACGATCGTTCAAATGGACTCTCCTCACAGAGAGCTCGCGCCGCGTTGGGACGGCGTGGCCCGTCGCCAGCCCTAGGGCCTGACGGTCGAATGGCAAGCCCGGGAGCGCGTGAAAGAATCGCCATTCCGGCCATCCAAAACGCGTGATTGGAGGTCGATCCGCCTTTGTTTCGGGCGATTTACAACGGTTCACCGCAGGCAACGGACGGTTCACCCCGGCAAGTGGAACATATGGTTGAAATCATTAACCCGGACGGGTCAGGTTCAACCTCGTCAGCACGGTGGGCAATTCCACGGTTGGCGGTGGGGCTGGGGAGCTCCTTGAATCGATGGAAAATCGCCGCGCTTCTGCGCGGTCGCTATGGTTTTGGAGCGAACTTAGTATGGCGCAAGTTTTGGCCGCAACGACCCAATCATTCTTCCGTGATCGGGATCTGTTCGTCCACGACGGCACCAAGCTGCGTCGCTTCCGCCTGTCCGCTCCCGTCCAGGCCCTGATGTTCCTGATGGTCGTCGTACTGCTCGGCTGGTCGGCCTACGCCGCCACTCGGCTGCTGACCCCGCCGGGACTGCAGATTACCTCGCTGAGCGATGCGACCGAAGCCCGCGCGCGCAAGATCGAACAGCGCCAGGCGATGATCGAAGCCATCCTCACCGGCCAGAAAGTCGACGAAGCGGCCATCGCCTCCGCCGCCGCCGGCGCTCGTGGCGCCCAGGCCGGCCCGCTCGGCCGGGTCGAAGACACTCAATTGGCGCAGGCGGCACTGATCGCCCGCGCGCTTGATGTCCGCTACCAGACCACTGCCGCCGAATTGAAGAAGCTTGGCCTGACGCCGTCGCGCGTCGCCGCGGTCGGCGGTCCGTTCGAGGCGGTCGGCAAGGCCGATCCGACCTTCAAGCAGCTGTTCAACAGCTGGAAGAAACTCGACACCCTCCAGGACGGCGCGATCGCCATTCCGTCCGACAAGCCGGTCCGCACCGCCGCTTTCACGAGCGGCTTCGGCGTTCGCTCTGATCCGTTCCGCCATGGTGCGGCGATGCACCCGGGGATCGACCTCGCCGGCCCGATGGGCACGCCGGTCTATGCCACGGCCGACGGCATGGTGATGCGCGCCGGCTGGAATTCCGGCGGCTACGGCAATCTGGTCGAGCTCGATCATGGCCGCGGTATCGCCACTCGCTACGGCCACATGTCGGCGATCGTGGTGCACGCCGGCGACCACATCACCCGCGGCCAGCTGATCGGCCGGATGGGTTCGACCGGCCGCTCGACCGGCTGCCATCTGCATTACGAAGTCCGTATCGACGGTCGTCCGGTCAATCCGGTCCCGTTCATGAAAGCGACCGACTATCTGGTCGCGATGCAGCGCAAGGCCAACTCCGCGCCGATGGAGCAGCTCGCTCTGGGCGGCCCAACCGGCGGCAAGCGCTAGGGCGGTCTGCGGGGTTGCCCGGGCGGCGCCCCCTCCCTATCTCGCTGACGTGAGCCAGCCGCAAATCTTCCTGACCGACAATGCCGCCAAGCGCGTTGCAGCGATCGCCTTGCGCCAGTCCAAGCCGGCCATCCTGCGCCTTGCGGTCGACGGCGGCGGCTGCGCCGGTTTCACCTACAAGTTCGAGCTCGCCGAGGCGGCCGAGGACGGCGACACGATTGCCGAGACCGCGGGCGTCAAGCTGGTGGTCGATCCGACCAGCCTCGACCTGGTGCGCGGCTCGGCGGTGGATTTTGTCGAAGACCTGGGCGGGGCGGCATTCAAGGTGACCAATCCCAATGCAGCATCGGGCTGCGGCTGCGGCTCCAGCTTCTCCGTCTAGGTGCGGCTAACCACCTTCAACGTGAATGGAATTCGCGCGCGGCTGCCGCGGCTGCTCGAATGGCTTGAGCGCGAAAAACCCGATGTGGTGTGCCTCCAGGAACTCAAATGCGCCGATGAATCGCTACCGATCGGCGATATCGAGACGGCCGGTTACGGTGCCGTGTGGCACGGCCAGAAGGGCTTCAACGGGGTTGCGATCCTCGCCCGCGGCGACACGCCCAAGTTGCGGCGGGTCGGACTTCCCGGCGATCCGGACGACAGCCACAGCCGCTATATCGAGGCTGAGGTCGGCGACGTGGTGGTCGCCTCGCTCTACCTTCCCAACGGCAATCCGGTCGGCACCGAGAAGTTCGAGTACAAGCTTCGCTGGATGGAACGGCTCGGCGCCCATGCGGCCGAGCTGCTCGACCAGGAGCGGCCGACCGTGCTCGCCGGCGACTGGAACGTCGTGCCCGAGGACCGCGACGTGTTCTCGGTCCGCGCGACCGCGCACGACGCGCTGCTCCAGCCCGAGACCCGCGCCGCGTATCGAACGATCGTCCATCAGGGCTGGACCGACGCGTTGCGCGCGCTCCACCCGGACGACGATCGGCTCTACACCTTTTGGGATTATACGGCGGGCTGCTGGCAGCGCGACGCCGGCTTCCGCATCGACCATTTGCTGTGCTCGCCCGAAGCGGCCGACCGCTTGCGCGGCGCCGGGGTCGATCGCTGGGCACGGGACCAGGAGAAGGCCAGCGACCACGCGCCAACCTGGATCGAACTGGCCTAGCGGTTACGCCGGGCGGCGATCACAGGGTCTTTTCGAAGATCCGATAGATGTGATTGACCTTGGCGGCGGGCAGCTGGGCGATCGAAATCATCCCCTTATTGTCTTCCAGGATCCAGCCGAATTCGCCGTGCGTGGCGCCGTAATTGGCAACCCCGTCGCGGCGGATATATTCGATCAGCATGAAGGCCAGCTGGCCGGCCAGACGGCTGCCGTGGAGCTTCGACGCAACGCCCATCAGCGGCACCCGCAAGCGCCGCGTCCGCGGCTTGCGGAGGCGCCACAGCAATTTGGCCCAGCCGAACGGAAACAGACGGCCGTCCAGGTCGGCAGTGAGCTCATTGATGTCGGGTAGGGTGACCATGAACGCGACCGCTTCGCCGTCGAGCTCGGCGATCCGGACCAGATCCTCATAGATGATCGGCTTCAGCTTCTTGCCGGCGTAGGCGATCTCCGCCTCGGTCAGCGGGACAAATCCCCAATTTGACGACCAGGCATCGTTGAGCAGGTTGAGGATGAGCCGCGCCTCGGCGTCGAAGTTCGACTTGTCGACCTTGCGAATGCGGATTCGCGGATTCTTGTCCCCCGCGGCGACCAGCCGGTCGGCCAGCGGATCGGACCAGTTGGCGATATCGACTTCGTAGGTCAGCAGATCCTTGGCCTTGGCGTAGCCGGCGGCTTCGATCCAAGCGCGATATTCGGGCCGATGGTGGCCCATCATCACCGTCGGCGGCTGCGCGAACCCTTCGATTTCGAGGCCCGGCTCATCCCAGATCGAGATGCTGATGGGGCCCAGCGCACGGACCATGCCCTGGCCGCGCAACCACTCCTCGGCGGTGGCGATGAGCGTGGCCGCGACCTCGTCATCGAACGCCTCGAACATGCCCCACTGGCCGGTGCCGGAAGCCATGTGGGACTGGACCAGCTCGTCGACCTGGGCGCTGATCCGGCCGACCATTTGGCCATTGCGCTCGGCCAGCCAAAATTCCGCGCGGGCATGGGCGAACCACGGATTCTGCCGCGGATCGATCAGGCCGAGGACTTCGCTTTTAAGCGGTGGGGCCCACGCCGGATCATTCTTGTAGACCGCCCAGGCGAAGTCGACGAAGCGCTGGCGGTCGGCCTTTGACGTCACGGGATGGATGGTGATGGCGCCGTTATTCATCGCGGCTGGCTAGCCGCCCGCGCGCTCAAACGCCAGCCGCGCCGTTGCAGCGCCACGTTCGCGCCACTATCTCCGGTCAAGGAAGATGACACCAGGATGACCGATATTTCCCTCTCCCCGCAGCGGCTTGACCGCGACAGCGAGCCGACGGTGGCGCAAGGCGCTGCTCGTCCGGCGAGTGACGACGCGGCCATGATCAAGGCCGCCGCAAGCCTCACCCGCGACCTCAATGTGCCGCGCGCAAAGGTCTATTGGAGCGACCTGATTGCCTCCGCAATAATCGGTTACGCGGGCTTGTTCACGGCCATGTTCGCGACGTCGTGGCTGGTTTCGGCCGGCGCCGGCGTGGTCGCCGTCCTGGCGTTATACCGCGCGGGCAGCTTCATCCACGAACTGACTCACATCAAGCAGGGCGCGATCCGCAATTTTCGGCTGGTATGGAACCTGATCGTCGGCATTCCGCTGCTGGTGCCATCGTTCATGTACGAAGGGGTCCACAACCAGCACCACGCCAAGACCTATTACGGAACCGCCAACGACCCCGAATATCTGCCGCTGGCACTGATGAAGCCGTGGACCCTGCCACTGTTCCTGCTGGCGTCGCTGCTGGCGCCATTCGCCTTGCTGCTGCGGTTTGCAGTGCTGGCGCCGCTATCGTTGGTGTTGCCGCGGCTGAGGGCGCTGGTGGTTGCCCGCTATTCGGGGCTGCAAATCAATCCGCTGTTCCGGCGCAAGCCGGCCGAGGGCGAACTGGGCCGCCAATGGCGCTGGCAGGAGGCGGCCACCAGCATCTGGGCGATTGCCCTGCTGACAATGGTAGCAATTGGCGTCATCCCGCTTGGCGCGTTCGCCATTTTCCTGGCCGTTGCGGCCGGCGTGATGATGCTCAACCAGGTGCGGACCCTGGTCGCGCATCTGTGGGAGAATGATGGCGAGCCGATGACCGTCACCGCTCAATATCTCGACAGCGTCAATGTCCCGCCGCCAGCGACGCTGCCGGCGCTATGGGCGCCGGTCGGGCTGCGCTACCACGGCTTGCACCATCTGCTTCCAGGATTGCCCTATCACGCGCTGGGGGAGGCCCACCGCCGGCTGTGCGCCGAGCTGGATTCGGGCTCGGTCTATCACCGGTCGAGCCATCGCGGGCTGACGCCTCTGGTCGGGCGCCTGGCGCGCAGCAGCTGGAGCCGCTGACCAAGCGAGCCCGCCGGAGCTATTCCTCCGACCGGATCAGGACCGTTTCGCCGATCAGGAAGAACAGCACGAACGGCGCCCACGCCGACAGGAATGGCGGGTATGCCCCGACATTGCCCATCGCCAGGCTGAAATTGTCAGCGACGAAATAAGCAAAGCCAAGCGCCATGCCGACCGTTGCGCGCAGTAACACCTGGCCCGACCGGGCGAGGCCGAACGCCGCGACTGCCGCCAGCAACGGCATCAGCAGCGTCGACAGCGGCCCGGAGATCTTGTGCCACAGGCCGGCGCGCGCTTCTTCGGCGGGACGGCCCGCCTGCTCCAATTGCGCGATCCGCTCGCGCAACGTGAAGAAGTCGGTCTCGTCAGGGTCGACATTGGCCAGCGTCAGCCGATCCGGTTCGACCCCTTCGAGGGCGACCAGCCGTGGCTTGCGGACCACCGAACTGGTCGTGGTGTCATAGATCCGGACATTCTCAAGCAGCCAGGCCTTGCCCATCGGCCGCGCCCGATCGGCGTCGATCACCTGCCGCAGCGTTCCATCCTGGCGATCGTAAATCGTTACCCCGGTAGCGCGGGCGTGCTGGCCCTGGCCAACCAATTGCCGGCTCCGCACCAGATCGTCTCCGCTCAGCACCCAAACGTTGGATAAAAGGTCGCTTTCGGGCGGGATCGGCCGATAATCATTGGCGCTCCACGCGGTCACGACGCGCGCCGCCCTGACCACCACGGTCTCGTTGAAGACGAACGTCAATGCGGCGATGCCGAGGCTTGCAACGATCAATGGAGCGAGGATCTGGTGGGCCGAAATGCCCGCGGCCTTCATCGCGATCACTTCGCTGTTCTGGTTGAGGCCGGCAAAAGCAATCAACGTCCCGAGCAGCACCGAAAACGGCAGGAAGCGAGCGGTCAGCAGCGGAACTCGAAGCGCGACATATTGCCACAGATCGGCATCGCCGTTGCCGGGAACGGCGAGGATCTTGCCCGATTCCCCGAGTAGGTCGAGGGTCATCAGGATCAGCACCAGCATCACCAGCACCGCGAAGCTGCGCGTGAGGAACAGCTTGACGGTGTAAAAGGCGATCCGCCGGGATGGGAAAAAGCGCAGGTTGATCATATGCGCTGCTGCCGCGGCAGGAGCGACCGGATTGCCCGGCCGACCTTGGCAAACGCCCGTTCAAGCGCTCCGATCGGCTGGCCGCCGGGCTGGTGGGCGAGGACGCGGTACATCCAGATGATTAGCGCCGACAGCAGCAGCAGCGGAACCCACAGCGCAAGGACCGGCTCGATCCGCCCCTGGGCGCCCGCCTGCTCGGCATATTGATTGACCTTGTGATAAGCGACGACGATCACGATGCCGACGAAGATCCCGAGCGCGGACGTGCTCCGCTTAGGCGGCACCGCGAGCGCCACCGCGAGCAGCGGCAACATCAGCATCATCACCACTTCGACCAGGCGGAAGTGCAAATTGGCTTCGGCCGCCAAGCGGTCCCGGCCGTGCGATCCGCCGCCGTAGGATTCGCGGATCAGCTCGTTGAAGGTCAGTTCCTCATGTTCGTGCCCACGCCCGCGAAAGCGATCGACCGCGGGCAGTGCGATCGGCAGGTCGTAGCTTTCGAACGACAGGGTCCGCGGGGTCGCGAATTTGGGCGACTGCTGGGTCAGGCGTCCCTTGCGCAGGCGGAACAGGATGGTTTCGGGGTCGTCGGTCGAAAGGAAGCGGCCGGCTTCGGCGGTGGCCGCGATTGACGTGCCCGAGCGGTCGTCGACCTGGACGAAGATGCCGTGCAGCCGGGTGCCGCCGGCCTCGCTGCTGTCGATCCGTAGCGTCAGCCGTTTGCCGAGGCGGTTGAATTCGCCGACCTTGATCGCCGCGCCCAGTGCGCCCGAGCGCAAGTCGAACCGTAGCCCTTCATAGCGATAGCGCGAGTAGGGCTCGAGCCAGCCAACGATCGCCAGATTGACCAGCATCAACACGACCGCAAACATATAGGGCACCTTGAGCAAACGCCCGAACCCGATCCCGGTGCCGCGCAGCGCGTCAAGCTCGGATGACAGGGCCAGCTTGCGGAAGGCGAGCAAGATGCCGAGCATCAGCCCTATCGGGATCCCAAGGCTGAAATACTCCGGAAGCAGGTTGGCGAGCATCCGCCACACGACGCTGACCGGGCCCCCGGCGTTGACCACGAAGTCGAACAGCCGTAGCATTTTCTCGAGCACCAACAGCATCGCGGCGAGCACCAGCGAGCCGATCAGCGGCACCGCGATGCTCTTCGCCAGATAAAGGTCAATCAGTCTCGCGCTGCGCAACTTTTCGTCGTCCCAACACCATTATTTGGCCGCAAAGCGCGCCGATGAGCGTCAACTTGGCCATTAAGCCCGCCGCCACGCCCCTTGCGCGGCTATACCGAACCGAGTGACAAAAGCATGCTTTATCGTCTCCGCGCCAA
>JBDSGH010000152.1:0-8515 GCA_039919095.1 Sphingomicrobium sp.
AGCGCGTCGGCGGCCGAGATCGTCGCCGGAGCGCTGCAGGACCAGCGCCGGGCGATCGTCATGGGCGAGCGCAGCTTCGGCAAGGGCTCGGTCCAGACCGTTGTCCAGACCGGGCCGCAAAGCGCGCTCAGGCTGACTACGGCGCGGTATTACACGCCGTCGGGACGATCGGTGCAGGCCGGCGGGATCGACCCCGATATCGCCGTGCCGCAGCTGTCCGACCCGGATTACAAGGACCGCCCGCGGGTGCGCGAGGCCGACCTTCGCCGCCATTTGCTGAGCCAGGCCAAGGCCGACGACAAATTGCTCGAGCATGACGAAATCACCGATCCGCGCTTCGCCGCCACCGCCGAGCAGCTCAAGAAGAAGGGCATCGACGACTTCCAGCTCGATTATGCGATCAAGGCGATCAAGCGGCTGGCCCCGGGCGGAGCCGCGATGGCCTCGGCCGGCAGCCGCCCGAAGTCGCGCTAATCGCACAGCCTGTTCGATGAGCGAGGCCATTCTTGCCCGCCAGCCGGGGCCGCTGGGCGTGCCGCGCGCGGTGCTCGCCCGGCTGATTGCGCTGCTGCTTCCGCTGGCCTTGCTCGGCGGCGCGCTCGGGTCGCAATATCTCGGCGGGCTGGTGCCGTGCCAGATGTGTTACTGGCAGCGCTGGCCGCACGCCGCCGCGATCCTCCTCGCAGCGCTCGCTTTCACCGCTCCGGCAAGCGCCGGGCGGGCCCGCCTGCTGACCTTGCTGGCGGCCGCGGCGATCGCCGTATCGGGCGCGATCGGGGTCTATCACGCCGGGGTCGAGCTGAAGATTTTCGAAGGGCTGACGACCTGCACCTCGACCGCCAGCGGAGCGACCTCGGCCGAGCTCCTCAATTCGATCATGAAGACCCCGCTGATCCGCTGCGACCAGGTCCAGTTCGCCTTCCTCGGCATTTCGATGGCCGGGTGGAATGCGATCTTGTCGCTGAGCGGAGCGGGGCTGATCGGCTGGCTGACGCTCAAGGCGCGGCCATGACCGAGCCCAAACCCACCGGCTGGCGCCCGGGCGACCGGCGCCCCGACCGGGCGGCGATGCTGCGGGTCAACCAGGCCGGCGAATATGGCGCGACCCGGATCTATGCCGGGCAATTGGCGGTGCTCCGCCAGAACTCACCCGCGGCGCGGCTGGTCGCCCGAATGAACGGCCAGGAACAACACCATCTCGAGCGGTTCAACGCCCTGATGGCCGAGCGGCGGGTGCGCCCGACCGCGCTTCAGCCCTTGTGGAACGTGGCCGGCTTCGCGCTCGGTGCGGCGACCGCCTTGATGTCCGAGAAAGCGGCGATGGCCTGCACCGATGCGGTCGAGACCGAGATCGACCGCCACTACAGCCACCAGCTCGACCAGCTGGGCGACGAAGACCCCGAATTCGCCGCCGATATCCGCGCTTTCCGGGCCGAAGAGCTCGAGCATCGCGACAGCGCGCGGGAGGCCGGCGCGACCCAGGCATTCGGTTATCCGGTGTTGGCCACCGCGGTGCGCGCCGCCTGCCGGCTCGCAATCGGCCTCTCGAAGCGGATATAGGCCGAACCGAGACGAGGGAACTTGTGCGGGCCCTCGCCCGCTTTTATCGCTTGAAAGGATGTCATTGGACATGTCGAAGTTGATTTTCCCGCTCGCTGCCGCGGCCGCCCTGACCAGTGGCCTCGGTGCTGCGCCCGTGCTCGCCGCGGCCCCGAACGACGACCGCGTCAGCGAGGTCATCGTCTACGGCACCGACCCGTGCCCGCGCTCGACCGACGACGAAGTCGTGGTGTGCGCCCGCAAGCCCGAGACCGAGCGCTACCGGATTCCCGAGAAATTCCGCCCGAGCGGGCCGCGCCAGACCCGCCAGGCGTGGGCCAACAAGGCGCGCGCGCTCGAAACCGTCGGTTCGACCGGGATCAACAGCTGCTCGCCGGTCGGCCCGGCCGGGTTCACCGGCTGCCTGACCCAGGTGATCAAGCAGGCCCGTGCCGAATCCGATGAAGCGGCCACCGAAGGCACCGCGCCCAAGCCCTAAGGCCGCGACGCTTCAGGAGCGCGCTTTCTCGGCTGCGATCCAGGCATCGATCTGTGCCTCGAGCGCGTCCATCGGGACCGATCCCTGGCCCAGCACGGCGTCGTGGAAGCGGCGCAGGTCGAACTTGGCGCCGAGTTGCTGTTCCGCCCGGGCGCGCAATTGCTCGATCTTCATCTGCCCGATCTTGTATGCCAGCGCCTGGCCCGGATTGGAGATGTAGCGGTTGATTTCGGCCTCGATATTGGCGTCGGTCAGCGTGCTATTGTCCTTCATGTAGGCAATCGCCTGGGCCTTCGACCAGCCCTTCGAGTGCAAGCCGGTGTCGATCACCAGGCGGCACGCGCGCCACATCTGATAGCCGAGCCGGCCCATGTCCTTTTGCGGCGTGTCGTACAGCCCGAGATCGACCCCGAGCCGCTCTGAATAGAGCCCCCAGCCCTCGACGAAAGCGGTGATGAACACGGTATTCTTGCGCCACGCCGGCAGGTCGAGCTCCTGCTGGGTGGCGATCTGCATGTGGTGGCCGGGCACCGCCTCGTGGACCGACAGCACCGGGATTTCCCACAAGGGGCGCTGGTCGAGCTTGGTGGTGTTGACCAGGTAGAAACCGGCCACCCCGGCGTCGGGGCTACCCGGCTGGTAGCGCGCGGTGGTGTCGCCGGGCGCAGTCGCCGCGGCCATCGGGCGAATGCCGTAGGGCAGCCGCGGCAGCTTGGTGAACAGGCTCGGCATCTTGCCGTCAATGGTCTTGGTGACGAGCGCGGTCGCCTTCAGCAGCGCCTCGGGCGTGGTCACATAATATTTCGGGTTGGTGCGCATGTCGGCGATCATCGCCGCGCGCGACGCGAACCCGGCCTTCTTCGCGACCGCGTCCATATCGGCCCGGATCCGCGCCACTTCCTTGATACCAAGCGCGTGGATCTGGTCGGGCGTAAGGTCGGTGGTGGTGTATTGGTTGACCAGCCAGCGATAATATTCCTTGCCTTGGGGAAGCTCGGAAACGCCGACGCTCTGGCGGCATTTACCCTTGAGGTCGCGCTCATAAAGCGCGGCGAAGTCGCGGTAGGCGGGGTTGATGCCATTGGTCACGAGATCGCGCGCGCGCGCTTGCAGGCGGGCCCATTCGGCAGCGGCGATGCCGTCCGGCCGGGCCGCCGCGAACGGCGCGTAGAAAGTCGATTTGGTCGGGTCGGCGGCGATGAACAGAGTGATGGTCTCGCCAAATCCGGCCATCGTCACGCACGGCTGGACGAAGCCTTCGCGCGCTGCCTTGGCGCTGATCTCGCCATAAGACCGCATCCGCGCCGGGACCTTGGCCAGCCGCTCGAGATAATTGGCATAATCGGCCTGGACGCGGAACGGCTGGTTGTCGGCCATCGTGCCGATGTTGGAGTGAAAGCTGCCGAGCGTCGAATAAAGCATCTGCCGCTCGCCGAATTTGTTGCCGGCGACCTGGGCCTCGAGTGCGCGCTTGAGGATCGCGCGGTTGGACTGGTCGGCCGACGACAGGCTGGCCGCCGGAATGGCCTCGAGCCGGCCAAGAAACGCCGCCGCTTCCGCGGCCTGGCGGTCCATCTCGGCCAGGCTCAGCTGGTCGAGTTCGGAATCATAAGTGCTGACCCCGACCGAGGTCGCGGTGAGCGGCGAATTCTTGAGATAGGCCGCCCAATATTGGTCCATCAGCGCGTGGAAATCCTCGCTCGGACCGGCCACCGCCGGGGTTGCGAAGGCGAGCGCCGCAGCGGCGGCAAGCAGCAATGTGGAACGGCGCATCAAACTCTCCCCCTGACCCGAACCGGGCGACACTAAAGCAGGCCGCGGTCAACTCAATGCGCGTTTCGACGGAAGGCGGGCGGGGCGCGCAAAAGCAGCGGATAAAAACAGTGTGCGGTGCGCAGAACCTCTGTTAGCCCGTCACCGGGAGAAGGGAGACAAGGATGGCGACGACGGCCGCTGGCCCGTTCGACGCGCGCGCCGGCGACGAGCCCGGCCGCGACGACGAAGCCTTTCTTGGCCACCCGCGCGGTCTCGCCTTCCTCGCCTTCACCGAGATGTGGGAGCGCTTTTCCTATTATGGAATGACCGCGCTGCTGGCGCTCTACCTGGTCCAGCAATTGCTCACCCCGGGCCACGCCGAGCATGTGCTCGGGCTCGGCGAGCTGCGCCACGCAATGGAATTTCGCGGGCCGATGTCGGACCAGGCGTTCGCATCGCTGATCTATGGCTGGTACGGCGGCCTGGTTTATTTCACGCCATTGTTCGGCGGGCTGATTGCCGATCGCTGGCTCGGCACCCGGACCACGGTCGTGCTCGGCGCGCTGCTGATGAGCGCCGGCCACTTGGCAATGTCGTTCGACCAGAGTTTCCTGGTCGCGCTGGTGCTGCTGATCGTCGGCTCGGGCTGCCTCAAGGGCAATATCTCGGCGCAGGTCGGCCAGCTTTATCCGTGCGACGACGAGTCGCGGCGGACGCAGGGCTTCACGATCTTTTCGGCGGCGATCAATGTCGGCGCGGTCGCCGGGCCGCTCGCCTGCGGCACCGTCGCCGCAGTCTATGGCTGGCATGCCGGCTTCGCGCTCGCCGCCGGGCTGATGATCCTCGCGCTGATCATCTATCTGTCGGGCCAACGCTATCTGCCCGACGGCCGCGTGCGGCGGTCGGACAAAGCAAAGCTGCCGCCGCTGACGCCGCAGGAACGGCGCCGGACCTGGCTGCTGGTGCTGGTCATTGCACTGACCGTCCTGCCCAACGTCGCTTACCCGATGGTGTGGAACATCGGCATCCTGTGGATCGATGCCGAGGTCAGCCTGGCGACCCCGTTCGGCGGCGTTCCGGCATCGTGGTTCAACTCGGTCGACAGCTTCGCCAGCATCGTCGCGGTGGCGCCGCTGGTGGCGCTGTGGCGGTGGCAGGCGCGGCGCGGCCGCGAGCCCCGCTCGGTGGCCAAGATCGGCCTCGGCTCGGCGCTGGTCGGAGCCTCGGCCTTGCTGCTCGTGGCCGGCTGCCTGGTGCCCGACGCCAATGGCAAAGTGTCGGTGATGTGGGCACTGCTGGGCTACACCGGCATGGGCTTCGCGTTCATTTATTACTGGCCGGTGTTGCTCGCGCTGATCTCCGAAGCCGCGCCGGCCAAGGTCAATTCGACGCTGATGGGCGGCGCCTTCCTGTCGCTGTTCGCGGGCAGCGTCGTGATGGGCTGGGTCGGCAGCTTCTACGAGCAGATGAGCCCCGCCGCATTCTGGACGATGGACGCCGCGATCGGCTTTGCCGGCGCGCTGATCGTTTTCGCCTTGAACCGTCCGCTGTCGCGGGCATTGGAACCCCAGCCGGCAGCGGACGCTGAATCCCGGCGCGCATCGAAGGATCCGACCCCATGAGCGTAGCCGACGTCGAACCCGATCTCGAACATTTCGATCGCAAGGACCGCGCCTTCCTCGGCCATCCCAAGGGCCTCGGCTTTCTCGGCTTCACCGAGGCGTGCGAGCGCTTTTCCTATTATTCGATGCAGACGCTGCTGACGCTCTACATGGTCAATTATCTGCTGCTCGCGGGCCATATCGAGAATGTCAGCGGCCTCGCCTGGCTGAGGACCTGGCATTATCCCGGGCTCGACGGGCAGCCCCTGGCGTCGGCGATTTTCGGCGATTACACCTCGCTGGTCTATCTGATGCCGATCCTCGGCGGGATTATCGCCGACAAGCTGACCGGCCGCAGGGTCGCGTTGATCGCCGGAGCGCTGGTGATGGCGCTCGGCCACTTCCTGATGGCGATCGAAGGGGCGTTCCTGTTCGCACTGCTGGCGCTGATCGTCGGGGTCGGCCTGTTCAAGGGCAACATCGCGACCCAGGTCGGCGAACTCTATGCCGAGAAAGACCTGCGCCGGGCGATGGCGTTCCAGATCTTCTACATCTTCATCAACGTCAGCGTCATTGCCGCGCCGCTGATCTCGGGCACGCTCGGCCAGGAAGTCGGCTGGCATTATGGCTTCGGCTGCGCCGGGATCGTGATGGTGCTGGGCCTGATCATCTATCTGTCCGGCCGCAAATGGCTGCCGGCCGACCTCGATGTCGCCGACCGTGACAACAAGCAGTTGGTTGGCCGGGTGATTGCCGGCGCGCTCGGCATTGCAGCCTTAGTCATCGCCTGGCTGCTGGTCTCCGGATTCCTGTTTTCGTCGTGGGTGACCGGCACCATCGCGGCCTGCGCGATGGTCGGCGGGCTCTATTGGTTCCTGACCCGCAACCTCGCGCGCGAGGATAGATTCCGCGTGCTTTCGCTGTGCATCCTGATCCCGGTGATGGCGATCTCGCTGCTGACCAACCAGGAGATCTTCAACGCCTATCTGGTCTGGGGCGACCAGCACTTCAACCTCCAGTTCATGCAATATACCATGCCGTCGAGCTGGCTGATCACGCTCGATGCAACGCTCAGTTTCGCGATGCTGGTGGCGGTCGCCTTGTTCTGGAAAATCTGGAGCCTGAGGCTGCGCGAGCCCGACGAGATCACCAAGATGATCATCGGCAGCCTGTTCACCATTTCCGGCGGCTTGTGTTTGTTCGCCGCCGCGGCATTCACTCCAGACGGCGCCAAGGTCGGGCTGTTCTGGCCGTTCCTGTTCCATCTTCTGAACAGCATCGGTTTCGCGCATATCCTGCCGGTCAGCCTGGCGCTGTTCACCAAGATCGCGCCCAAGCAGATCACCGCGACGGTGATCGGGCTCTACTATCTGGCGTTCTTCGGGGCGAACAAGATGGTCGGCTATATCGGCGGGCTTTATTCGACGCTGCCGACCCCGACCTTCTGGCTGCTCCACGTCGCCAGCGCGGTGATTGGGCTGGTCGCGTTCATCGGGTTCAAGGTGCTGGTCAACGATCGCATGATCGCCGCCCACGGCTCCGAGCCGGCGACCGCGTGACCCGTCGATCCGGGCCGCAAGCCGCACCGGACCTGACGCGCGAGAGCAAGTTCCAGAGCCTGACCCGGCTCGGCTTCGTCGCGCGCGGGCTGCTCTATATGGTCATCGCTCTGCTGCTGCTCGGCACCGGCCGGACCGAGGATGTAACCGGGGCGATCGATTATCTCGGCGGCGGCTATGGCCGGCTGTTGCTGGTGCTGCTGGCGGCCGGGCTTGGTGCCTATGGCCTGTGGCGCATGGCCGACGCCGCGCTCGGCATGGACAGCGGCCGCCATCACTGGCGCGCGGCCGGGCGGCGGGCCGGCTCGGCGCTGATCGGCGCGATCTATCTCTACCTCGCGTGGCTCGCCGGATGGGCCCTGATGCTCGGCCGCTCGGGCGGCCGCAGTCCGCGGGTCTATGAGCGCCTGCTGCTCGACCTGCCGCTGGGCCAGACCCTGCTGGCGATCGCCGCAATCGTGCTTGCGGTGGCCGGCGTGTTCCAATTGTTCATGGCGCGCAGCTGCGTCTTCATGGCGCCGCTGCGCGACGACGCGCAGACGCTTTGGGTCAAATGGCTCGGCCGGATCGGCTATGCAGCGCGCGGCATCATCTTCCTCGCCGCCGCATTCCTGATCGCCCGCGCCGCCTCGCTCAACAGCGTCGCCGACGCCGGCGGCATGGAGCAGGCGCTCGACTTGCTGTCGCGGCCGATCCAGTTCGCGGTCGCCGGCGGGCTGGTGCTGTTCGGAGCGTTTAGCCTGGTCGAGGCGCGCTATCGCCGGATTGCCCAGCCGCCGATCGCGCATGTCGCTGACAAGATTACGGAAAAGATCGCCGGATAAAGAGAAGCAGCTGGACTCTTTGGGCTGTGGAACATAGAGTGAACGCATGGCCCAGATCGACATCCAGGCGAAACTCGCGATCCTCGCCGACGCCGCCAAATATGACGCGTCCTGTGCCTCGTCCGGAAGCGTCAAGCGCGACAGCCGCGGCGGCCGCGGCGTCGGCTCGACCGAAGGCATGGGGATCTGCCACGCCTATGCGCCCGACGGCCGCTGCATCTCCTTGCTCAAAATCCTGCTCACCAACAGCTGCATTTTCGACTGCCATTATTGCATCAACCGCAAGAGCTCGAACGTGCGCCGCGCACGCTTCACCGCGGCCGAAGTGGTCCGCCTCACGCTCGCTTTCTATCAGCGCAATTATATCGAGGGGCTGTTCCTGTCGTCGGGCATCATCCGCTCATCCAATTACACCATGGAGCAATTGGTCGAGGTCGCTCGGGCGCTGCGCGAGGACCATGATTTTCGCGGCTACATCCATCTGAAGACGATCCCCGACGCCGACCCCGAGCTGGTCCGCCAGGCCGGGCTCCACGCCGACCGGGTGTCGATCAACATCGAACTTCCGACCGTGCCCGGCCTGGCCCGGCTGGCGCCGGAGAAATCGGCGGCGCGGATCGAAGGCGCGATGGGCGAGATGAAGGCCTCGATCGCCGACGCCCGCGACGCCTCGCGCAAATACCGTTCGGCGCCGCGTTTCGCCCCGGCCGGGCAATCGACCCAGATGATCGTCGGCGC
>JBDSGH010000153.1:0-4652 GCA_039919095.1 Sphingomicrobium sp.
GAAGTCGAGCCATTCGCGATCGCGCTTCGCTTCGGCCAGCGCGGCCTGGCGCTCGGCCAGCTCGCTCTCGATCCGTCCCAGCCGGGCCCATGACTCGCGCACCGCCGCCGTATCGAGTCCGCCGAAGCGGTCGAGCAGGTCACGGTGGCCGCGTGGATTGAGCAGGCCGCGATCGTCGTGCTGGCCGTGGATTTCGACACTTAGCGCAGCAATGTCGCGCAGCACTGCGGCCGATACCGCAGTGCCGCCGGCAAAGGCGCGGCTGCCGCCGTCGGCCTTGACGGTGCGGCGCAGCACCAGCGGCTCGCCCGGGTCGCATTCGATGCCCTGTTCGGCCAGCACGGCGTGGACCGCATGGCCGCGCGGCATGTCGAGCTCGGCGGTGACCGACGCGCTCTCCTGGCCGCTCCGGACCAGCCCGGCATCGGCCCGCGCGCCCAGCGCCAGCCCGAGCGCGTCGAGCAGGATCGACTTGCCCGCGCCGGTTTCGCCGGTGAGCACGCCGAGGCCGCGCTCGAACTCGAGCTCGAGACGGTCGACCAGTACGATGTCGGTTATGGCGAGCTGACGCAGCATCGCCGCTGTCTAGTGGATCACTGCCCGGCGGCCAAACGCCGCGGGGCGTGGCCCGCGCCGACCGCTCGCCGGCCGGCCGATCAGCCCTTGGTGCCTTTCGGTTCCTTGAAATAGATCAGCCGGTAGGCGCGGTGGTACCACGGGTTGTTGGGGTAATTGGCGCCGAGCACGGCTGCTGCCTTGCGCGCCTCGCGCGGGATGCCGAGCGCGAGGTAGCATTCGACCAGCCGCTCGAGCGCTTCGGGGGCGTGGCTGGTGGTCTGATACTTGTCGACCACGACCCGGAACCGCGACGTTGCCGCGAGCCAGTTGCCGGCCCGCTGGTAATAGCGCCCGACTTCCATTTCCTTGCCAGCCAGATGGTCGTTGATGAGGTCGAGCTTGAGCCGGGCATCGGCGGCGTAGCGGCTTTCCGGATAGCGCCGGACGAGCTCGCCGAACGCATCCGCCGCCTGCTGGGTGGTGGCCTGGTCGCGGGTCACGTCCTCGATCTGCTGGTAATAGCTCATCGCCACCAGATAATTGGCGTAAGGCGCTTCCTTATTGCCCGGGTGAATGGTGATGAAGCGCCGCGCCGAACTGATCGATTCCGGATATTTGCGCGCCAGATAATAACTGAACGAGCTCATCAGCTGCGCCCGCCGGGCCCACACCGAATAGGGATGCTGGCGCTCGACCTCGTCGAACAATTTGGCCGATTCGACATAATCGCCCTGGTCCATCTTGCGCTTGGCCAGCGCGTAGAGCGTGTTGACGTCGCGCGCGACGTAGGCGGTATCGCCCGCCGCCTTGTTGCCGGCACAGCCGGCAACGGGGAGAGCCAGCGCGGCGGCGACGATCAGCGTCGCGGCGCTGCGGATCATGGTGGACATGGCAACCTCATTAGCGTGGCCCCCGGCTGAGGCCAAGCGGGCTATTGGCGGGAACGGATGAACTCGAGCTTAGTCGCCTTTGGCGCTCGACCAGCGCCGCAAGCGATCGATCGTCACGCCTGCTGCAGCTCGGCGGCGTCGCCGTCCTCGGTCTTGAGGAAGCTGTCGGGCTTGACCCCGAGCCACACCAGGACCGGCGCCGAAATGTAGACCGACGAGTAAGTGCCGACGAAAATGCCGAGGAAAATCGCGATGGTCAGGCCGAAGATCACTTCGGGGCCGAGGATCAGCAGCACGCCCAAGGCAAGCAGGATCGACAACGACGTGACCATCGTTCGCGACAGCGTTTCGTTCAACGACAGGTTGAGCAGCGGGACGATCGCCATCTTGCGGTATTTTCGCAGATTTTCGCGAATCCGGTCGTAGATCACGACCGTGTCGTTGAGCGAGTAACCGACGATCGTGAGGATCGCCGCGACCACGTTCAAATCGACCTGGAGCTGGGTCAGTGAAAAGAATCCGAGCGTCATCGACACGTCGTGGAACAGCGTCACCAGCGCACCGACGCCGAACTGCCATTCGAACCGCAGCCAGATGTAGATCGCGATCCCGAGCATCGCCAGGGCGATCGCCAGCGCGCCGTCGGTGGCCAGTTCCTCGCTGACCTTGCCCGACACCGTTTCGACCGCGTCGACCCGCGCGCCCGGGTAGGATTGCTTGAGCAGGGCGCGGACCGCGGTCGCGGCGCGATTGGCCTCGGCTTCGCCGCCCTCGGGCTTGGGTAGGCGGATCTGGTAGCTGGTCGGGCCGCCGAATTCCTGGATGCTGGCCTCGCCCAGTCCGAGCCGCCCGACCTGGGCGCGCAATTGGTCGACCTCGATCGGCCGGTCGAAAGTGGTGCGGATCATCTGCCCGCCGACGAAATCGACCCCGAGGTTAAGCCCGCGCACGCCGACCAAAGCAAGACTGGCCACGGTCGCGATGATCGACAGCACCAGCGCGACGTTGCGCCACCGCATGAAATCGATGTTGGTGTTGTCGGGGATGAGCTTGAGGAGCTTCATTTGATCAGCCTCAGATATGCAGCGCGCGCGGCCGCTTGCGCCGGACCCACAGGGCAACCAGCATTCGCGTGAAATTGACGGCGGTGAAGACCGAGGTGACGATGCCGATCATCAGCACCACGGCGAAGCCGCGGATCGGTCCCGAGCCGAAGTAGAACATCAGTGCGGCGGCGATGACGTTGGTGATGTTGGCGTCGAAAATCGCGGTCGAGGCTTCCTTGTAGCCGGTTTCGATCGCATCGAGGATCTTGCGTCCGCGCCGAAGTTCCTCGCGAATGCGCTCGTTGATCAGCACGTTGGCGTCGACCGCGGCGCCGATGGTCAGCACGAAGCCGGCGATCCCGGGCAAGGTCAGCGTGGCATTGAAGATCGCCATGATGCCGAGGATCATCAGCGCGTTCACGACCAGCGCGGCGGTCGCATAGACCCCGAAACGGCCGTAGGTGATGAGCATGAACACGATCACCGCGAGGGTCGCGACGATGCTTGCGATGGCGCCCTTCTGAATCGAATCCTTGCCCAGGTCGGGACCGACCGTGCGCTCCTCGATCACGTTCAGTTTGACCGGCAGCTTGCCCGACGCGAGGCTGATCGCGAGCGCGTTGGCGCTCTCGACCGTGAAGTTGCCGCTGATCTGGGCCTGGCCGCCAAGGATCGGCTCATTGATGTTCGGCGCCGACAGCACCTTGTCGTCGAGAATGATCGCGAACGGCTTGTTGACGTTCTCCTGGGTGACTCGCCCGAAGCGCTTGGCGCCGGCCGAATTGAAGGTGATCGAAACCACCGGCTGGCCGTCCTGGCCGAAGCTCTGCTTGGCGTCGGTCAACTGGTCGCCCGAGACCATCACCCGCCGCTTGACCGCGATCGCACCGGTGCCGTCGGCCATCGCCAGCACCTGGCTGCCGGGCGGCGCGCGGCCCTGGGCGACCTGCTGCGGGTCGGCGGACTGCTCGACCAGCTTGAATTCGAGCCGCGCGGTCTGGCCGATCAGTTTCTTCAGCGCCTCGGGATCCTCGACCCCGGGGACCTGCACCAGGATCCGTCGTTCGCCCTGGTTGACGACGGTCACTTCCTTGGTCCCTTGCGGGTCGATCCGGCGCCGGACGACGTCGCGCGCGACGGTCATCGCGTCCTTCAGCGCCTTGGCCGCGCCCGCCTTGGTCGGAGTCAGCACGATCCGGGTGGAATCGATCACCGCGACGTCCCAGTCGCGCGTCCCGGTCAGCCCGACCGGCTGGGTCAGGGTGCGCAGCCGCTCGACCGCGGCATCGAGCTGGCTCGGGTTGCGAACCAGGAACGACAGCCGCCCGCCGCTGGTCGAAATATCGCCGATCTCGACCTTGGGGTCGCCGCGGCGAAGCTCGGTCGCGACCGTGTCTTCCATCGCTGCCAGGCGCTGCTTGGCGGCGTCGTTGGAATCGGCCTCGAGCAGCAAATGGCTACCGCCGGCGAGATCGAGCCCGAGGTTGATCTTGGCGCTTGGCAGCCAGCCCGGCCAGCGGTCGGCCAGCACGGTGCCGGTGATCAGGCTTGGAATGGCGAACAATATGCCGAGGGCAATGGTCAGCGAGACCGCCCAAATCTTCCACCTCGGAAAATCCAGCATCAGTCGTTGGCCGGCTTCGTGTTGGGGCGGACGACGTGGCTGATGGTCGATTTGACGACCCGGACCTTGGTCCCGGCCGCGATCTCGACCTCGACGTCCTCGTCCATGACCTTGGTGATGCGGCCGCGGATGCCGCCGCCGGTGATCACGTCATCGCCCTTCTTGACCGAAGAGATGGTCGCGGCATGCTCCTTCATCCGCTTTTGCTGCGGGCGGATCATCAGCATGTAGAAGATCACGAAGATCAGCAGCCACGGCAGGATTCCGACGAGGATGGCCGACGGGCTGTTGGCCGAAACGGCCGTGCTCGTCATAAAAAGCGTTGGGGTGGACATGGTTATGACAGATCTTTCCGTAAGGCCGGTTGGTCGGGGCGACTGGATTCGAACCAGCGACCCCCACACCCCCAGTGTGATGCGCTACCAGGCTGCGCTACGCCCCGACCAGTTGCCGCTGCAGGAACAGCGACGGGGCATCTAGGCAGGCCGACCGGTCAAGGCAAGGCGCAACGGCGTTTAACAGCGGCCAGGCGGT
>JBDSGH010000154.1:0-2838 GCA_039919095.1 Sphingomicrobium sp.
CGTTGAGCAGCAGCTTGAAGCCGTTGTAATCGGCCGGGTTGTGGCTGCCGGTGACCTGGATCCCGCCGTCCACGCCGAGTGTCGCGGTGGCGAAATAGAGCATCGGGCTCGGCCCCATGCCGATCCGAACGACGTCGAGCCCGCCTTCGGTCAGGCCGTTGACAAGCGCTGCCTCGAACTCGGGCGAGTGGGTCCGGCCATCACGCCCGACCGCGATCCGCCGGGCGCCTTCGCTGGTTGCAAGCGCGGCGTAGCTGCGCCCGAGGGCGTAGGCGTCGGCGATCGTCAGCGTGTCGCCGACGATGCCGCGAACGTCATATTCGCGCAGGATGGACGCGTGGAATTGGTGGCTCATGGCAGCATAACTCGAAACAAATGAAAAAGGCTCAGCCGGCGGCTGCGACGGCTTCGGGCAGGCTCGCGCCGGGCTGCGGAACGCCGAGGCCGGCGATCATTTCGCGCAATTCCTGGCGCGCGGTGATGTGGCCCATGCCGACTTCGCCGAGATCGGCGAAATCGAGCAGGGTCAGCCCCTTGGGGAACAGCTCGCGATAGATTACCCGCTCGCCCAGGCCGGGGATGACGCGGAAGCCGACCCGGCGGGCAAGCTCGTCGAGCGCCGCCCCGACCCGCCGCAGATTGTGGCTGTCGACGTGCTGCAGGCGGTTGCGCAGGACGACCCAGTCGACGCTCCGGCCGGTGGTCTTGGCGCGCTCGGTGCGGCTGTTCCAGATCAATTCGGCGTAGAAGCTTGGCTTGGTCACCTTGTAATTTTCGGGGTGGACCTGGCCGATCAGGTCGAGGTCGACGAAGCTGTCGTTCATCGGCGTGACCAAAGTGTCGGCCTTGAGGATCGCGGCGCGGGCGATCTCGTCGTCGCGGCCCGGAGTGTCGACCACGATCACGTCGATTGCGTCCGACAGCCGCTCGATCGCCGCGGCGAGGCCCTTCTCGCTATGGTCCTCGAGCACTTCGAAGCGCGCGTTGGGCAGCGGCTTGTCGAGCCGGCGGACGGTTGCGGCGCGGTTCTCGAGATAGCGGGTCATGGTCCGCTGGCGACTGTCGAGGTCGAGCGCGCCGACCCGCTGGCCCGACGCGGCCAGCGCGATCGCGGTGTGGACGGCGGTGGTCGACTTGCCCGTGCCGCCCTTTTCGTTGGCGAAGATGATGAAATGCGGCTGGCTCACGGCTCCCCCCCAAAGGGCGCTGATACCCTTGATTTCTGCGGCAACGCGTGCGCAAGCGCCGCCGAACGTTGGTGTATCGGAGGGGCCGCGCCGGTGCAAATCATCCGTCGCTTTGAACAGCTTGGACCCGCCCTTGCCGAACTTCGCGGCGGGGGTGAAAAACTCGCGCTGGTCGCGACCATGGGCGCGCTCCATGCCGGGCACATGGCGCTGGTCGCCGAAGCGCGCGCCCGGGCCGAGCGGGTGGTGGCGACGATATTCGTCAATCCGCTGCAGTTCGGGGTGGGCGAAGACCTCGACCGCTACCCGCGGCAGGAAGCGGCCGACATTGAAATGCTCCGCCAGGCGGGCTGCGACCTGCTCTGGCTGCCAGCTGTGAGCGACATCTATCCCGCTGGTTTTGCAACCAAAATCCACGTCGGCGGACTGTCCGAACAGTGGGAGGGGGCAGCCCGTCCGGGGCACTTCGACGGCGTCGCGACGGTCGTCGCAAAGCTGTTTCTCATCATACTCCCCGACTTCTCTTTATTCGGCGAAAAGGATTTCCAGCAGCTCGCGGTGGTCCGCCGGATGGTCGCCGACCTCGGCCTGGGCGTCGCTATCGTCGGGGTTGCGACGGTGCGCGATGCTGATGGCCTCGCGCTGTCGTCGCGCAATGCCTACCTCTCGCCCGACCAGCGGCAGCAGGCGCTGGCGCTGCCCAACGCGCTCAATGCCGCCCGCGACGCGATCCTGTCGGGCGCTCCGATTGCCCCGACGCTGGCAACCGCAAAGAAAAATATGATCGAAGCCGGTTTTTCGAAGATCGATTATTTTGCGCTGGTCGATGCCGCCACGCTCGAGCCGCTCGACGCACCCCGCGGCACTATGCGGTTGATCGCCGCGGCGACCATCGGCAGCACCCGGCTGATCGATAATCTCGCGCTTGAAAGCGGCTAAAACCAATTTCCGTGATTGCCGCGTTAACCATTTCTTCGGTTTAGGCTGGTGAAACCCCTAATCAGCAAAGTGGGGGAAGCAATCATGGGTGCCATCAGTCAGAAAGGCGCAGAGTTCCTGATCCGCAGCCGGATCGCGGATGCGGAGCAAGGCGACGTCGATGCCTTGTTCGAATTGGGCGTGGCCTATTCGACCGGGCAGGGCGGCATTACCGTCGATCTCGTCGAGGCTCACAAATGGTTCAATCTCGCGGCCCTGTCGGGCTGCAGCCGCGGCCAGGAATGCCGCGCCGAGATCTCGATCGAAATGACTGCCCGCGAAATCGCCGAAGCCCAGCGGCAGGCCCGCTCGTGGCTCGGCGCCGCTGCCGGTCAGCGCTACGCCGCCTGATCAATACCGGCGGTCGGCACTAACGCATCAGCACCGTCGACACGCGGCGGTTGAGGGCCAGCGCCATCTCGGTCGAACCTTCGACCACCGGACGTTCCTTGCCCCAGCTGATAATCGTCAGCTGCGCGGACGGGACACCGAGCAAGACCAGGAAATCGCGCACTGCACTCGCCCGGCGCTCGCCAATCGCCAGCGCAAAGTCGCGCGGAGTGCGATCGTCGGCATGACCTTCGATCCGCGCCCGGGCGGCCGGGTTGGCCAGCAGCCAGCGCGCCTGCGCGGTCAGGGTCGCCTGCGCCGACGCATCGAGCCCGAAACCCGT
>JBDSGH010000155.1:0-2703 GCA_039919095.1 Sphingomicrobium sp.
CTGATAATATGTATTATGTAAAGTGATGGAGTGATTGGAGGCGGCGTCACGGCACCAGCACCAACCAACGCCCCTCGACCCCCCAGCGCTGCAGCGACGACAGGAAATTCATGCCCAGCACGTTGAGTTCGTCATTCTCGGCGACGTGGACGGCGATGTCCTGGCGCTCGATCGATCCGACCGCGAGGCTGCGCGCGCGGCCGCTCGAGACTTTGATCAGGCCGTTACCGGTGCGCACCACCTGGTCCTGGGTCGGGCTGACCACGACTCCGGTGCGCTCGGCCGTCTTGCGGCTGATGGTGGTCATGGTGGCGCCGCTGTCGACCAGGAACTTGACCCGTTCGCCGTTGACCCGGCCGTCGAGCCAGAAATGGCCGTCGATCGCCATCGGGATGCGGATCTGGCGGCCCTGCTCGACCGGCGCGCCGGTGGCTTCGGCGCGGAGCCGCTGCGCAACCATGCCGAGATCGTCGCGGAACGTGAACACAACGAACCCCGCTCCGAAAATCGCGATCCACGCCAGCGCCATGGTCAGCAGCTTGGCCAACGGTTCGCGGCGCGACATGAGCGAGCCCAGGACGAGCATCAGCGCCATCAGGATGTAGACGCCGCCAAGCATCAAATCAT
The DNA here is from genome assembly GCA_039919095.1 of Sphingomicrobium sp. Classification (GTDB taxonomy): domain Bacteria; phylum Pseudomonadota; class Alphaproteobacteria; order Sphingomonadales; family Sphingomonadaceae; genus Sphingomicrobium. The sequence continues at coordinate 628 of JBDSGH010000155.1, forward strand.
TGGTCACAGGGCGATCTCCAGCCCGTCATACGCCGGAGCGGCCCAATCGGGCAGTTCGCCGAGCAAGGTCGCATAATCGAGGCCGTTGCCCATGTGGGTCAGGTACAATTGGCCGACATTGAGCTCGGCCGCCCAGCCGAGCACCGCGTCGAGATTGGCGTGGGTCGGGTGCGGCCGGCGCATCAGACAGTCGCAGATCCACACATCGGTGCCCTGGTAGAGATTGGCCATTTCCATAGTCAACTCATGGAAATCGATCGAATAAACCAGGGATCGATTGCCCTCCTCGATGCGCATTCCAAGCGAGGTGATGCCGCCATGGGGCTGGTCGACGAAGCGCAGCAAGGCGTCGCCCCACGCCAGCTCCTGCTCGAGCGCGACCGGGGTCACCACCGGCGGATAAATCCCCGCGGTTGCAAAGGCATAGGCGAAGCGCTGCTGGAAACGTTCGAGGTCGAGCCGGCGGGCATGCAGGGGCACCGGCCGGCCCAGCGCATAAGCCAGCGGGCGCAAATCATCGATGCCGTGGACATGGTCGGCATGGTCGTGGGTCACGATCAGCCCGTCGATCCGCCCGATGCCGCCATCGAGCAACTGCTGGCGAAGGTCGGGCCCGCAATCGATCAGCAGCGTCTCGCCCGCGCTGTCGAGCACAACCGACGAGCGCAGCCGCCGGTTGCGCGGCTCGTCGGGGTCGCACTGGCCCCAGTCATTGCCGACCCGCGGCACCCCAGTCGACGTGCCGCAACCGAGGATGCGGACCTTCACGAGGCGCTGGTCGACGAGCCGGCGCGGCCGAACAAGCGGAAGAAATTGGCCGTGGTCGCCTCGGCCAGCGCCTCGAGCGGCTCGCCGCGCAACTCGGCGACGAACGCCGCCGTGTCGGCCACGAATGCCGGTTCGCACGGCCGCCCGCGGTGCGGCACCGGGGCGAGGAACGGCGCGTCGGTCTCGACCAGCAACCGGTCGAGCGGGACCTGCCTGGCGGTATCCTGGAGGTCGCGCGCATTCTTGAACGTGACGATCCCGCTCAACGAGATGAAAAAGCCCAGATCCAGCGCCTTGCGGGCCAGCTCTGCGCTGCCGGTGAAGCAATGGAGCACGCCGGTCACCCCGCCCTCGCCGACTGCCGTACCGAGCATCGCGGCGGTGTCGTCCTCGGCCTCGCGGGTGTGGACGATCAACGGCAGGCCGGTGGTCCGCGCCGCCTCGATGTGGGCCGCGAAGCGCTCGCGCTGGGCGGCGCGGTCGGACTTGTCGTAATAATAATCGAGCCCGCACTCGCCGATCGCGACCACCTTGGCATGGTCGGCGCCGTCGACCAGCGCCGCCGCGCCGAGATCCGGATGGGCGTCGGCTTCGTGCGGGTGGACCCCGACGCTGGCCCAGACGTCACCGTGGCGCTCGGCGGTAGCGAGGATGTCGCCCCACTCCTTCTGCCGCGTCGAAATGTTGAGGAAGCCTGCGACGCCGCGGGCCCGGGCGGCGTCGAGCACCTCGTCCTGGCGCTCGACCAGGCCTTCGTAATTGAGGTGGCAATGGCTGTCGATCAGGGTCATTTCGCCGCCTCGCTGGCGTCCGCGAGCTCGAGCCGCGGGAAGATCGGCACCGGCTGGGCGATCGCCGCGCCGCCGCTGCCGCTCTCGATCAGCGCGATCAGCCGCTCGGCCGAGCCCGGCGTGACCGGCGCGATCGCTTCGGCCAGGCGGCGCACCGCCAGCGCCAGCGTGCCGAGTACCGCAGTCATCCGCTCCGGATCGGTCTTGCGCAGCGCCCACGGCGCCTGGGCGTCGACGAACGCGTTGCACGCGAACACCGCCTTCAACCACGCTTCGATTCCGACCGAGAAAGCGAACCGCTCGAACGCCTCGGGCACGTCATGGTCGACCGCGGCGTCGACCAGCGCGAGCAGTGCGCGATCATCGGGCGCTTCGCCCGGCGCTGGAATGACCCCGTCGAGGTTCTTGAAAATCATCGACAATGTGCGCTGGGCAAGGTTGCCGAAGCTGTTGGCAAGCTCGGCGTTGACGCGGTTGACGATCGCTTCCGGGCTGTAGCTGCCGTCCTGCCCGAACG
>JBDSGH010000156.1:0-6021 GCA_039919095.1 Sphingomicrobium sp.
CCGTCCTCGGTCGAAACGGTCAGGCCGAGCCCGCCGTAATTGCCGTCGGTGGTGGTCCGCAGGGTCTGGAAATCGGACGCTTCGACGTAGGACGAATGCGGGTCGAGCGCAGCCAACATGCCGTCGATCGCGCCCTTGATCAGGGTATGGTCGTCGACCGGATCGACATAGTTCGCCTTGACCCGCTCATAGACGCTCATGAAGGTCTCGAGCTCTTCGTAATTGGCGGTGTCGGCGGCGGCGAAGGCGCTGGTCGCGACCGGGACCAAGGCCAGCGCGCCAACCAGCGCGAGCGGGGGAAGCAGTTTGCGGGTCATGTTCATCGATCGTACGTCCTGTCGGCTACGCCGCGTGGGCCGGCCCAGATTAGCCGCCTTTCGCGTCATTTGACAGACTGTCAGATGAACCTGCGATTAGGGCGGGGGAGGCGCGGCGCCCATTATGGGACAATTCGACGCCGAGCGGACCGAGCGCGCGGTCGACCCGGTCGCCGGCAACGACTCGGTCGCCGGGCCGCAAGGTCGACGCAACGTTGACAATCAGGCTCATCCAGCCGCCGCCATGATCGATGATCGCAATCCCGTCATAGTCGCGGAATGGCCCGGCGAAGCGGATCGTGCCGGCGGCCGGGGCAAGCACCTGCGCGCCGCGCCGCGTGGCGAGCGTCAGCCCGCGCGAACGGACGCCGCTCGAACTGATTTCGCCGAGCCCTTCGATCACCCGCGCCGCGGCCGGCAGCCGATAATCGAGCGGTGGCCGCGGCGGACGGTCCTCGGCCGCGACCGGCCGGGCCGGCGCCGGGCCCAGCGCGGCCAGTTCGGCCGCGATCCGCGCCGCCGACCGGCTGTCGGCCGCCTCGCCGGACAGCTGCTCAACATTCTCCCCCATCGCCAGCGCGACATCGCCGGCGCCGAGCGCGGCGCTTCCGCTCAGCGCCGCCGAGCGCAACGCGCGCTGTTCGAGCTGGGCAAACTGGCGCCGCCGGGCGGTCAGTTCGGTGCGGCTCTTGGCCAAGGCCGCGCGCGACGCGATGGCGGCGCGCTCGAGCCGCTGGCCGGCCGCTAGTTCGGCCGACAGCGCGGCCGTGCGGCGGCGGATGACCGGCATGCTGGCATCGAGCAGCAGGCGCACGCGGACGAATTCTTCCATGCTCGAATCGCTCGCCAAAGCGAGCAGCGGCGGGCGCCGCGCCATCATCGCCAGGCCAGCCAGCAGCGACGCCACCGGGCGCTGTTGCTGCTCGAGCCGCTGGCGGCGGGCGGCAAGGCGGGCGGCGATAATGCGGCGTTCGGCATCGGCCGCGCTGATTCGCGATTCGGCGGCGGAAATCGCTTCCGCGGCGGCGGCCTGCTGTGCGCTGAGGCGGGCCGCCTCGCCCTGCGCGCGGCCGGCGACCAGTTCGAGCCGGCGGACTCGCAGATCGGCCGCATGGGCCTCGGCGCGGGCCCGGCCGAGGACCTGATCGACCGTTTCGGACGGTGGCTGGACCGGCGCGCTCGCCGCCAGCAGCAGCGGCACACCGAGCAGCAAGGGGAGGAAGCGGACCATCGCGCTCACCCCTCGCGATGATAGGGGTGGTTCGCAAGGATTGATGTCGCCCGGAACAATTGTTCGGCGAGCATCGGGCGGACCAGCAAGTGCGGCCATGTCGCGGGACCGAACGACAGCAACAGGTCGGCGGCGGACCGGTCGCCGTTGTCATGGCCGTCGGCGCCGCCGATCAGGAACCGCGCCTCGCGCTTGCCGCCGTCGCGCCAGCCCTCGAGCTTGCGCGCCAGCTCGACCGACGACAGCGCCTGGCCGCGCTCGTCGAGCACGACCGAAACGCTGTTCGGGGCCGGTGCCGGCGGGCGGCCGCGCTCGGCCAGTTCGGTCAACTTGGTCGGCCACGCGATGCGCTGCAGGTAGCGCTCGACCAATTCGGCCTCGGGCGAGCGCCCGATCTTGCCGCGAGCGACGATGTGAAGCAGCAAATCCCTCTAGCCGGCGGGGGCCGCGCCGGCGCTGCGCTGGGGCGGTGCCTCGTCGCCGAACGCCCACATCCGCTCGAGATTGTAGAAGGTCCGCACTTCGGGCCGGAACAGGTGGACGATGATGTCGTCGGCATCGATCAGCACCCAGTCCGCCGCCGGCAGCCCTTCGATCCGCGGAGAGCGGCCGACCCGGTCCTTGATCCGCTGGGCGAGCTTGGTTGCCATCGACGCCACCTGGCGGGTCGAGCGGCCCGAGGCGATCACCATGTGGTCGGCGATGCTCGATTTGCCCGCCAGCGGGATCGAGATCACTTCGACCGCCTGGTCGTCGTCGAGCGACTGGAGGACGAGGCGATGGAGGTCTTCGACGCCGATCACCGGTTGGCCGTCGCCGGGGGTCGCGCCGTTCGGACTATCTGGGAGACGATCGGGCAAGTGTTTTCCTGACTGTAAATGGCGCGCCGGCGGTCCGGGGATCGGACCTTAGCAGTGGTTTGCGGCGGTGCCAGTTGGGGTCGAGCGCGCGTAAGGCGGTGGCGGATGTAGGATCGGGCGGCAGGCGAAGCAGCAAAATCGCCGGTGCACTCCAATCCGTCCACTTGCGTGCCTGGCGCGACGGTCGGACGAACCGCCGCAACCAGCCCATCGCGCGCGCCGCGCGGGCAGTGCCATCATAGCCGGGGCGGGCAATCACCGCAATTGGTACGCGCCGGGCGATGGTCCGCCACTGCTTCCACTGGTGGAATTGGGCAACAGTGTCGGCGCCCATCAGCCAGATGAAGCGGTGCTGGGGGTAGCGCTGCTGGAGCCGGGCAAGCGTGTCGACCGTGAACCGGGTGCCGGCGCGCGCTTCGAAATCGCTGACCCGGATCGGCGCCCGCCGCGCCATCCGCCGTGCCGACGCCAGCCGCGCTTCGAACGGCGCCATGTCCTTGGCCGCCTGCTTGAGCGGATTGCCGGGCGACACCAGCCACCACACTTCGTCGAGACCGAGCGCGGCCAGTGCGGCGAGGCTGATCCGGCGATGGCCGCGGTGCGCCGGATTGAACGATCCGCCGAGGAGTCCGATGCGCTTCATCGGCCCGAGCAGCTAGCATGGCCGCCGGACTGTGCCTAATATGGCCGCAGGGGGAACCGCATGCCCGATCTCGAGGCCTTGGGAGACGCAGTAACCGGCGCGGCGCTGGCGGGAGCGGTCGAGCCGCGCACCGGGCGCTCGGCCGACGGCCATACCGATGAAGCCAATTGCCTCAATTGCGGAACCGCGCTCACCGGCGAATATTGCCGGGCCTGCGGCCAGCACGCGCACGTCCACCGGACGCTCGCCGCTTTCTTCCACGACATCGCTCACGGCGTGCTCCATTTCGACGGCAAGATCTGGCGCACCCTGCCGCTATTGGCGTGGCATCCGGGCGACCTCACCCGGCGCTACATCGCCGGCGAGCGGGCGCGGTTCGTCTCGCCGATGGCCTTGTTCCTGTTCTCGGTGTTCCTGATGTTCGCGGTTTTCAGCATGACCGGCGGGCTGGTGTCGATGGACGACATGTCGATCAACGGTGGCGGCTCGGCCGAGAGCGGCCTGGCGGCGGAGCAGGCGGCTTCCAAGAAGGCCATCGCCGATCTTCAGCAGAAACTTGCCCAGGCCCGTGCCGGGCACCGGCCGACCGCTGCCATCGAATCCCACATCGCGGCCCGGCAGAGCGAGCTGGCCGTCCAGCAAAGGGCCGCCCGGGTGGCGTCGCATCTGGCCAAGGGGGATGCCGAGCCGGCTGGCACGTTCAATTCCAAATTGCTCGCCGAGACCGGCTGGCCGCCGCTCGATCGGGCGATCGTCAAGGCCGAGGGCAATCCCTCGCTGTTGCTCTACAAGGTGCAGAACAACGCCTATAAATTCTCGTGGGCGCTGATCCCGATCTCGCTTCCGTTCCTGTGGCTCTTGTTCCTTCACCGGCGGCGCTACCGGCAGGATTATGGCGCCTACGATCATCTGATCTTCGTCACTTATTCGATCGCCTTCATGAGCTTGGGCGCGATCGTGCTGGCGCTGCTGCGTCCGCTCGGGGTCAGCGGCACACTGATCGGTTGGGCGATCGCGATCATCCCGCCGGTCCACGTCTATCGCCAGTTGAAAGGCGCCTACCAGCTGTCGCGGTGGAGCGCGGCGTGGCGCACGCTGGCGCTGCTGGTGTGCGCCTTTGCGGCGCTGACGGTGTTCCTTGTGCTGCTGCTGCTCCTCGGCGTCTTCGGCTAATTTGGGCAGGGGTATTTGCGTTCGAGCAGCACCCGCAGCACTTCCTTGGTGTCGGTGGTCGCGCGCTGGTCGAGCGGCACCGCATAAACGCCGGCCAGGAACTCGTCCTTGCTGAAGCGCGGCTTGCCGGCCTTGGGCGGACAGAAATCGGTCGGCCGGTTCTCCGCCTTGGCCCGCGCATAATCGGCCTTGAGCGCGTCACCATCGGCCTCGATCAGGCGCTTGAGCCGGCGAAATTCGGGCATCAGCAGCGCCAGCGGGCCAAACCGCTCCAGCGCGTCGACCCGCTTGACGAAGGTCGCAACGTCAACCGCCTGGGCCGGCACCGGGATCGCGAGCAGCGCCGCCGCAGCGATCGCAGCGCGCGGCTTCACGCGCCCGCGGCGGCCGGCCCGCCCAGGCCCTGGGGCTTGCGCCGGGCCTTGGGGATCGACGAGCCGGCGGTCGGAATGTCGGGCCGCGACGAGCCGCCGCGGTCGATGCTTCCACCGGCCAGCACCGACTTGATCTCGTCGCCCGACAGAGTCTCATATTCGAGCAGCGCTTTGGCCAGCGTCTCGAGATCCTCGCGATGCTCCTTGAGCAGGCTCTTGGCGCGGTCGTAGCCCTGCTCGACAACGCGGCGGATGTCCTTGTCGATCGCCTGCGCGGTCTCGTTCGACATATTCTTCTGGCGATTGACCGAATAGCCGAGGAACACCTCCTCGTCGGCCTCCGCATATTGCAGCGGCCCGAGGGCGTCGGACATGCCCCAGCGGGTGACCATGTCGCGTGCGAGGTTGGTCGCATAGCTGATGTCGGACGACGCGCCGGAGCTGACCTTGTCGTAGCCGAACACCACTTCCTCGGCGACGCGGCCGCCCATCGCGACGGCGAGGTTGGCGTACATCTTGTCGCGGTGATAGCTGTAATTGTCGCGCTCGGGCAGGCGCATGACCATGCCCAAGGCGCGGCCCCGGGGGATGATCGTCGCCTTGTGGATCGGGTCGGACGCGGCCTCGTTGAGCGCCACGATGGCATGGCCGGCCTCGTGATAGGCGGTCATCTTCTTCTCGTCCTCGGTCATCACCATGGACCGCCGCTCGGTGCCCATCATGACCTTGTCCTTGGCCTCTTCGAACTCCTTCATCGCCACCAGCCGCTTGCCGCGGCGGGCGGCGAGCAGGGCCGCTTCGTTGACCAGATTGGCGAGATCGGCGCCGGAAAAGCCGGGCGTTCCGCGGGCGATCACGCGCGGCTCGACGTCGGGCGCCAGCGGCACTTTCTTCATGTGCACGGCGAGGATCTGCTCGCGGCCGTCGATGTCGGGCCGCGGCACGACCACCTGGCGGTCGAACCGGCCGGGCCGCAGCAGCGCCGGGTCGAGCACGTCGGGGCGGTTGGTCGCGGCGATGATGATGATGCCTTCATTGGCCTCGAACCCGTCCATCTCGACCAGCAGCTGGTTCAAGGTCTGCTCGCGCTCGTCATTGCCGTTGCCGAGGCCGGCGCCGCGATGGCGCCCGACGGCGTCGATTTCATCGATGAACACGATGCACGGGGCCGATTTCTTGGCCTGGTCGAACATGTCGCGGACACGGCTGGCGCCGACGCCAACGAACATCTCGACGAAATCGGAGCCGGAAATGGTGAAGAACGGCACGCCCGCCTCACCCGCGATGGCGCGGGCGAGCAGGGTCTTGCCGGTGCCGGGCGAGCCGACCAGCAGCGCGCCCTTGGGGATCTTGCCGCCGAGCCGGGCGAACTTGCCCGGATCCTTCAAATATTCGACGATCTCCTGCAGCTCCTCTCGGGCTT
>JBDSGH010000157.1:0-13057 GCA_039919095.1 Sphingomicrobium sp.
TCTCGAGGATCGCCTCGGCGTGTGGGAAGAGGCGGAGGACGCGCTCGCCTTCTCGAGCGGCATGTCGGCGATCGCGACGCTGTTCCTTGCGATGGTCAAGCCGGGCGACACGATCGTCCATTCGGGGCCGCTCTACGCCGCGACCGAGACGCTGATCGGCCGGGTGCTCGGCAAGTTCGGGGTGAAGTGGCTCGATTTCCCCGCCGGTGCCACGCGCGCGGAAATCGACGCGGTGATGACCGAGGCGGCCAAGGGTAGCGTTGCACTGATCTATCTCGAAAGCCCCGCCAATCCGACCAACGCGCTGGTCGATGTAGAAGCGGTCGCGGCCGCGCGCGATGCCGCGTTCGGGGCGGGCGACAAGCCGCCCATCGCGATCGACAACACCTTCCTCGGGCCACTGTGGGCCAAGCCGCTGGCGCAGGGCGCGGACTTGAGCGTCTACAGCCTGACCAAATATGCCGGCGGGCACAGCGACTTGGTGGCGGGCGGGATCGTCGGCAACAAGGCGATGATCAACCAGATCCAGATGATGCGGAATACGATCGGCACGATCTGCGACCCCAATACCGCGTGGATGCTGCTGAGGAGCCTCGAGACGCTCGAATTGCGAATGGACCGCGCCGGCCAGAATGCCGCCAAGGTATGCGCGTTCCTGCAAGACCACCCCAAGGTCGAGCAGGTCGGCTATTTGGGCTTCCTCGAGGAAGGATCGCGCCAGAAGGATATTTACGACCGCCACTGCACCGGGCCCGGGTCGACCTTCTCGTTGTATTTGAAGGGCGGCGAGAAAGAGGCTTTCGCGTTTTTGGATGCGCTGACCATCGCCCATCTCGCGGTCAGCCTTGGCGGCACCGAGACGCTCGCCAGCGCGCCCGCCGCGATGACCCATCTGTCGGTGCCGGACGAGCGCAAGCAGGCGCTCGGCATCACCGACAATCTGGTGCGAATCTCGATCGGGGTCGAGGATCCCGACGATCTCATCGCCGACTTCCAGAACGCGCTGCTGGCGGTTTAGCGCTCAGAAGCGGAGCGACGCCCCGGCGTAAAGTTCGACGTCGGGAGTGTCGCGGGTCAGGCCGAAATTGGCCCCCGCATCGAGCTGCGCGTCGTTCGACACGGCATAAGCCAAAGCGGCGTCGGCCGAAGCCTGGTTGAGCGTGGCGGCGGGGTCGAAATTGAAATTGCTCCACAGTTCGGCGGCAGCGGTGACGCGCGGCGCGATCGGCAGCGAGAGATTGGCGAGGTTGACCAGCGCCAGATGGCGGCCGTGGCCGTCGCCGTCGACCAGCCAGTCGAGCTCGGGTCCGAGGGTCATTGTCGCCGAGCCGATTAGCGCGAAGCTCATTGGCACGGCGAGGCCGGCCTCGACCTGGCCGTTGCCGAGGCCCGAGGCGGCGGTCGGGATTTTGACGAACGGCAAGAGCGCGGCCTGCAGCTTGGCCGAGCTGCCGGTCAACTGGTGCTTGAAGCGGACGACGACGTCGCCGACGCCGGCGGCATGGCTGCGGCCGGCGCCATCGCGGACGCTCGCGCGGGCATAAGGGGTGAAGCCGAGCTCGACGTCCGAGCGGTCCGAGAGGCCGTATTTGAGGACCGTCGAGCCGAGCGAGACGAACTCGCTGCGGGTCCCGCTTTGCTTCGCCAGAGTCCAGTCGGCGAGGCCGGTTTCGACCTGGAAGCTGCCCGCCGGAACGGTGCATACGGCGTTGCCCTTGGCCGGCCGGTCGGCGCAGATCGGCGCTTGCACGACGGCGGCTCGAGCGGCGGCGAGGAGCAAGGCCGCGAGCAGCATCAGATGCGCAGCTGGCTGCCGAGTTCGACCACGCGATTGGTTGGCAATTTGAAGAACTCCATCGCGCTCTCCGAGCTTTGCATCAGCCACGCGAACAACCGCTCGCGCCACAGCGCCATGCCCGGCTGCTCCTTGGCCGCGATCAATTTCTGGCGGCCGAGGAAGAAACTGGTGGTCATCATGCTGAAACCCCCGCCGCAGCTTTCGAGCCGGCCGAGCTCGGCCGGGATGTCGACTTCATCCATGAAACCATAATGGAGGATGACGCGATAGAAACCCTGCCCCGCCGGGTGCACTTCGAGCCGTCCGGCGGGCGCGACGTGCGGCACGTCGCCGACTTCCACGGTCAGGATCAGGACCCGCTCGTGGAGCACCTGGTTGTGTTTGAGATTATGCAGCAGCGCCGACGGCACGATCGAGGCCGACGACGACAGGAACACCGCCGTTCCCTTGACCCGATGGACCGAAGTCGCGGCCGACTTGATGAAGATATCGAGCGGGATCGAATCCTGTTCGAAGCGCGCGCGCATCAGCCGGCGCCCGGTCGCCCAGGTGGTCAGCACGGTAAAGATGATCGCCGCGACGACCAGCGGGAACCAGCCGCCGTCGGCAACTTTGGTGATGTTCGAGGCGAAGAAGGTCAGATCGACCACCGCGAACAGTCCGATGGTCAGCGTCGCCAGCATCCGGTTCCATTGCCACACCTGGAAGATCAGCACGGCCAGCATGGCGGTGGTGATGATCATCGTGCCGCTGACCGCGATGCCGTAGGCCGAGGCGAGGCTGGTCGACTGGCGGAAGCCGATGACCAGCAGGATAACCATCACCAGCAGGCCCCAATTGACCGCCGGGATGTAGATCTGGCCGGCCGCCCGGGCGCTGGTGTGCTCGATCCGAAGGCGCGGCAGGAAGCCGAGCTGGACCGCCTGGTGAGTGACCGAGAACGCGCCCGAGATGACTGCCTGGCTGGCGATGATGGTCGCCGCGGTGGCGACGAAGATCAACGGCAGCCGGGCCCATAGCGGGGCCATCAAATAGAACGGATTTTCGACCGCCGCGGGATTGCCGAGCAAGAGCGCGCCCTGCCCGAGATAATTGAGCGCAAGGCACGGATAGACCAGCGTCAGCCACGAGAAACCGATCGCCTTGCGCCCGAAATGCCCCATGTCGGCGTAGAGCGTTTCGGCGCCGGTCATGGCAAGGAACACCGAACCCATCGCAAGGAACGCCAGGCGCGGATCGTAGAGGAAGAATTTGACCGCCCAATAGGGGTTGAGCGCGCCGATGATTTCCGGGTGATCGAGGATGCTCGACACGCCGAGCGTCGCCAGAATCGCGAAATAGACCAATACGACCGGGCCGAACATTGCGCCCACCCGGGCGGTCCCGTGCGACTGGACGAGGAACAGCCCGACCAGGATGACAATCGCGATCGGCAGCACCAGCGGCTCCAGCGACGGGCTAACCAAGGTGAGACCCTCGACCGCCGACAGCACCGAAATCGCCGGCGTGATCATCGCGTCGCCGTAGAACAAAGCCGCCGCCGCGACGCCAAGCGTGACCAGGCCGGCGGTCCATCGTTTCTCGCCCAGATTGCGCGAGATCAACGCCAGCAGCGCGAACGAACCGCCCTCGCCCTTATTGTCGGCGCGCATTGCGACGAACACATATTTGATCGTCACGACCAGCATCAGCGACCAGAAGATCAGGCTGACCACGCCAAAGATGTGGAGCGGATCGACCGCCAAAGGGTGTGGGCCGACGAAGGTTTCCTTCATCGCGTACAGCGGCGACGTGCCGATGTCGCCATAGACCACGCCGACCGCGCCGAGCATCAGCGCCGGCAGCGCGTGGCGATGGGTTTCGGGCGAGGGCGTGCCGGGCGAGGCTATGCTGGGCGAACTCGCGGGCATCGCCGCGCCGGTTTGTATTATGGTGGCCATGGCCCGGGATGTGGGGCTGGACCTTATAAAGTTTCCATGTGGATTTTAGCGGTTTTCCATAAAGAAACCGACGCAATCGGCCTTGAAACTCTCGACGGGCGCGGCCGCGAAGCGCAGTTAGCGGCGCATGGCTGCCCCGTCCCCGATCGACCGTTCCGCCGCTGCCCAGGCGCGCGGCTATGCCCAGGCTGGGCTGATGGTCGCCGCGTCGACCCTAGTCGGCCTGGCGCTTGCTCCGCGATGGGGCAATTCGGCGGTCGACCTGCTGTATTTGCCGGCGGTGTTCGCCGCCGCCGCTTTGGCCGGGCTGGGTCCGGCACTGTTCGCCGCACTGGCCTCCGCGCTGGCCTATAATTATTATTTCACCGCGCCGCGGCTGACGTTCCATATCGACAGCCCCAACGACATCGTCACGGTCGTCGTGCTGTTTGCGGTGGCGGTGGTGACGAGCCATTTGGCGGCATCGATCCGCAAGCAGGCGCGCATCGCCGAAGCCCATGCGGCGCGCAATGCAACCATCGCCGGCCTCGCCCGCAAGCTGCTCTCGTGCGCCGCCGAAGCCGACATCGCGGCGGTCAGCACGGCCGGTCTGGCCGAGGTGTTCGATTGCAATGCGGCATTGTTCGACGGAACGCCCGAAACCCGACTGCTGTCGAGCACTCCGGGACCGATCCGGTTGACCCCGAGCGACCTCGCCGCCGCCGCGCTGGTCATCGCAACCGGCGAGCCGGCGGGCCGCGGGGTCGACCGATCGGTGCCGACCGAATGGCAGTTCCACGCAGTCAAATCGGGCAGTGCGGTGATCGGCGTGGTCGGGCTTGCGCGCGACGACGGAGCGCCGGCCGTTCGCCCGGACCAATTGCCGTTGCTCGACAGCTTGCTGGACCAGGTTGCGCTGGCGCTGGAGCGCGCGCGGCTCGAGGGTGAAGCGCGCGACTTTGCCCGCGAACGCGAACGCGACCAGGTCCGCTCGGCGCTGCTGGCGTCGATCGGCGACGAACTGAAGCCGCCGCTCAAGGCGATCAAGACCAGTCTCGGCGAACTCCGGCGCGGCGGGGCGGGAGACAAGGAGCAGATTTCCGCGCTGGGCGCGCAGGCAACCCGGATCGAACGCTTCGTGTCGAGCTTGCTCGAGCTCGGCATGGTCTCCGACCAGCGGCCGGTCGAAGCCGGCGGCGTGGCCATCGACCTGTTTCGCCGCGCGGTCAGCAAGGACGGCGAAGAGGTCCATCTGACGCCCAAGGAATATGCCGTGCTGGCGGAGCTGGCCAAGCACCCCGGGCGGGTGCTGACCCATGCCCATTTGCTGCGCGCGGCGTGGGGGCCGGCGCAGGAAAGCCAGACCGAATATCTGCGGGTCGCGGTGCGCGCGCTGCGCCAGAAGCTCGAACGCGACCCGGCGCGGCCGGTCCTGATCCTCAACGAACCGGCGGTCGGCTACCGGTTGATGGCGCCACCCGGCGGTTAAAGCGTCAGCGCCAGTCCTCGATCGCCCAGCCGCGGCGGATCGCCATTCGCGCTAGCCGGGCGTGCGGATTGACCGCGACCGGCTCGTCCGACCATTCGAAGGTCGGCGCGTCCGACGCGTGGTCGGAATAGAAACGGACGTGACCGTGCTTGCCAGTCAGGCCGGAGCTTTCGACCCACGCCGCGATCATCCTGAGCTTGGCCTCGCCATAGGCATTCTCGCCCGCGATCCGCGCATGAACGCGTTCGTCGAGGCCGATGACCGAGTCGGTGCCGATGACGTCGTCAAAGCCGAGGCGCTGAGCAATGGCGTCGGCGTAGAGCCGGTACGAAGCGGTGGCGAGGACCAGCCGGCGGCCTTGCGCTTGATCGCGGGCGATCGCGGTGCGCGCGCCGGGGCGAACGTTGCGAATGACCGTGGCGTCGGCGAAGCTGTCAACCAGCGGCGTGAGGTCGCGCTGGTGGATCGCGCCGCCGAGCAGCAGCCGGTGGTTGATTTCCTTCAACCGGCCGCGGTCGATCAGCCTGGCCGCATAAGCGAGCATCGAGCCGGCGACGAGCGGCAGTAACAGCAGCCGCCACGGCGCCCGGCGCAGCGCGCAATGGAGCAGGAACGGGGTGTAGGTCGCATGCCGGGTGATCGTCCGGTCGAGATCGTAGATGGCGAGGTCGGTCATCGGCGAGCGGCTAAAAGCTGTTCGACCAGCCGGTGGTCGCTGTCCTTGTCGACGTCGACCGCGGCGAGCGGGTCGGCCATGACCACGGCACGGACAGAGAGGCCGAGCCTGACGCCGATCCGGGCCAGCACCTGGTCGAGTGTCAGCAGGCGCAGGGCCGCGCCGAGAAACATCGCCGGGCCAAGCGCGATCAGAAGACGCCAGCCTTTCTTGCGGTTCTGCTCGACCGCACGCCACAGCTGGATCGCGGAACTGGCCTTGGGCGAGCCCAGCAAGAACAGATTGGCGCCGCTATAGGCCCCTCCACTGAAGCCGATCCAGGTCCGCCGGGTGGCCGGCAGGCGCTTGAGCAAGGCGCGCCGCTCGACCACTCCGATGGCGATGTCGGCGGCGGCGGCGCGGTCGCAGAAATCCGCGATCATGGCCGGGTCGAGCAATGCATGGTCGGCGGTCGTCACTAGCAGCGGCCAGTTGGTCGCGGGATCCTCGCAGAGCCGCTCGAGCGTCGCGGCGATGGTGTCGGCGGACGGTTCGACGCTCAGCCGCGGGTCCGTGGGCAGCACCGCCGCGATCCGTTCGGGCTGCTGGGCGAGGACGCGGACGGCACCGAACCGCTTGCTCGCGAGCAGGGCCGCAACCGGCCGGGCGACCATCGGCTGTCCGCCGACCGGGATCAGTGCCTTGAGGTCGGTGCCGTGAAGCTGTGCAAAGGAATCCGCTCCCGGCCGCGATCCCGCAAGCACGATGGCGGTCCAGCCGGTCATGCCAGCCAGGAGGTGATGGGCTCGCCCAGCTCCGCCTTGACGGTGGCCTGGGCCATCCGCGCCGCGTGAAAAATCAGCGAGACGATGGTCCACAGCGCGACCAGTTCGAGCCCGACGTCGGGCCGCCCGAACAGCAGCGCCGCGACCAGCAACACCATGTTGGGATTGCGCCGCGCGGTGATCAGCCGGAAGCGGCTGTCGACCTTTCGCCAGACGTGGATGTGCATCCCGTGGCGGCGCATGAACAGGCCTTCGATCAGGCGCTGGGCGGCATAGCCGCCGATAATCGCCCACAGCAGCATGGCCAGGTAAACCGGCTCGAGCGGACGGCCGTAAGCGGCGAGCCCGTGGGCCCACGCCCACCACCAAAAGGGCGGATGGATGAGGTCGATGCCATGGTCGAAAACATTGCCCCATTTGGACGAGGTACCGGTGCAGCGGGCGAGTTTTCCGTCAACCGTGTCGAGCACCATGAAGGCGAAGCCGCACGCGGTGCCGAGCCAATAGTGGCCGACCCAGAACAAACCGAAGGCGGCGACGCACAGGATCGCACCGACGGCGGTGACCATGTTCGGGCTAAGGCCGGCCTCGGCCGCCCAGCGCGTCAGGTAGAACGCCGGACGGCGCCACAGGTAGAGCGTCAGCGCGTCGGTCACGCCCTTGTAGGAGGCGTTGTAGGCGGCGCGCTCGACCGGCTCGGGATCGGCCGGGTCGAGCGCCATCACGAACGGCCGCTCGCGCTTGCGCAGCTCGGCGTAGCCAAGCTCGGTGGTTTCGGCCTCGATCGGTTCGAAGCCGTCGAGCGGGGCGCCGCGCGCCAGCGCGTCGGCGGCAGCGGCGGACGCCCCGGCCGCGGCATGCGCCAGCACCGGCCGCCCGGCGAGCGTCAGTACGGTCGCCGGCCGCGCTGCCATCGCCTTGAGCCATGCCGGGTCCCACGCAAAATCGAGGCTGGCGAGGATCGCTGCGCGCTCGGGCTGGACTGCGTCGCTGCATTCGAACCCGGCGTTGGCGGCAAGGCGGCAGGCGCGAGCCCGCGCATCGAGCCCGAACACCCGCGCGGCATTGGCGCCGACGGGGACAAACAGCAAAGGGGGGTCGGTCGGCATGGAACACCCGCGCATAAAGGGCAGAGTGTCGGGTGGAAAGTGGGCGCCCGCGCCGCGCCAGACGCAACGCCCACCGCACTTGCCGATGGCCGGGATTTCGCGCAGTAATCCGGGCGAATGCCCGACAAGGATCAAATCACCCCGGATGCCCGGCACAGTCAGGGAACCGGGCCGGCCGGGGATGGCGCCGCAGTCTATCGGATTGCCGGCGCGCTGACGATCATCCGTGCCGCGACCACCGCCCGCGAAATCGATGCGCTGTCCGATCCGCTGACCATCGACCTGTCCGGAATCACCAAGATGGACACGGTTGGCGCGTGGATCATCTATCGCACGGTGCGCGATCGCGGCGCCAAGGTGGTCGGCGCAAGCTCCGCCGAGGCCAGCCTGCTCGAGCAGGTCGCCGAGGCCGACCGGCCGGTCAAGGTTCACCCCGACAGCCCGGGCGGACTGATCCGGGTGCTCGACGAGCTTGGCATCTGGGTGTCCGAACTGGGCAAGACCTTTGTCGGATTGCTCGGTTTCCTTGGCGCGACTTTGGTCGGCTTCGCCAATTTGATCCGCCGGCCCAAGCGTTTTCGCATCAATGCCATCGTCCAGCGGTTCGACGTCGTCGGAGTCCGCGCGCTCGGCATCATCGGCCTGATGAGCTTCCTCATCGGGGTGGTCGTCGGCCAGCAGGGCGCGGTCCAGCTCGAGCAGTTCGGCGCCGAAATCTACACCATCAACCTGATCGGCCGGATCACCATCCGCGAGCTCGGCACGCTGATGACCGCGATCATGGTCGCGGGCCGCTCCGGATCGGCCTTCGCGGCGCAGATCGGGACGATGAAAATCACCGAGGAAATCGACGCGATGCGCACCATCGGCGTGTCGCCGGTCGAGGCGCTGGTCATCCCGCGGATGCTCGCGACGGTGGTGATGATGCCGCTGCTGGCGTTCTACGCGATGGTCATGTCCCTGCTTGGGGGCGGCATCTTCGTGTGGCTGGTGATCGACATCCCGCCGCTGACCTATGTCCAGCGGCTGCAGGAAGTG
The DNA here is from genome assembly GCA_039919095.1 of Sphingomicrobium sp. Taxonomy (GTDB): domain Bacteria; phylum Pseudomonadota; class Alphaproteobacteria; order Sphingomonadales; family Sphingomonadaceae; genus Sphingomicrobium. The sequence goes on from JBDSGH010000157.1 coordinate 8,794, forward strand.
GTCCCGATAACCGACCTGTGGATCGGTCTGATCAAGGCTCCGGTGTTCGGCTTCATCATTGCCTTGGCCGGCTGTTTCCAGGGCATGCTGGTCCAGGGCAACAGCGAGGAAGTCGGCATGCGCACCACCAATGCGGTGGTCCAGTCGATCTTCCTGGTGATCGTGCTCGACGCCGTGTTCGCCGTGTTCTTCAGCTCGATCGGGTGGCGATGAAGGACGAACCGATCATCAAGGTCCGCGGACTGCGCAACAGCTTCGGCGAGCAGGTCATCCACGAGAACCTCGATATCGACGTCCGTCGCGGCGAAATCCTCGGCGTGGTCGGCGGCTCGGGCACCGGCAAATCGGTCCTGATGCGATCGATCATCGGGCTGCAGCGGCCCGATTCGGGTGAGATCGAAGTGCTCGGCGAAAACATGATCGACCGCAGCGAGGACGAGGCCAAGAACATCCGCCGGCGCTGGGGCATTCTGTTTCAGAACGGCGCCTTGTTCTCGACCTTGACCGTGGCCGAGAACGTCGAGGTCCCGATCCACGAATATTTTCCCTATCTGAAGCCGCCGCTGCTCGACGAGATCGCGTCGTACAAGATCGCGATGAGCGGACTGACCCCCGACGCCGGCCCGAAATATCCGTCCGAGCTGTCGGGCGGAATGCGCAAGCGCGCCGGCCTGGCGCGGGCGCTGGCGCTCGATCCCGAGCTGTTGTTTCTCGACGAGCCGACCGCCGGCCTCGACCCGATCGCCGCCGCCGCCTTCGATGAATTGATCAAATCGCTGCACGGCCGGCTCGAGCTGACCGTGTTCCTGATCACCCACGACCTCGACACGCTGCACACCATCTGCGATCGCGTTGCGGTGCTCGCCGACAAAAAAGTAGTAGCGGTCGGGACGATTCCCGAATTAATGTCCCTGGATCATCCCTGGATCCAAGAATATTTTAATGGGCCACGCGGCAGAGCAGCGGCGGTAAGCCACGAGGAACCGGTAAAGGCCTAATGGAAACGCGATCCAATCACGTGCTGGTCGGTGCAGTCGTCCTCGGGATGCTGGCGGGGCTGTTGCTGTTCACGGTCTGGCTGACCGGCCTGTCCAACAAGAAAGAGCGCTGCTTCGACATCTACTTCGCCCAGGCGGTAGGTGGCCTCAACAAGGGCTCGACGGTGAGCTTCTCCGGCGTCCCGGTCGGCCAGATCGAAAAAATCTCGCTGCTTCCCGACCGGCCCGAGTTCGTCTGGGTGCGGATCAACGTCGACGACGAGACTCCGGTGCTGCAGGGCACGACCGCCGAGATCAAGGGCGTCGGCTTCACCGGCGTGAGCGAGATCCAGCTGACCGGAGCGGTCAAGGGCGGACGCCCGATCAGCCAGCCTGGGCCGCAGGGTTGCGCGGTCATCCCGTCGAGCTCGGGCGGGCTCGGCGCCTTGCTCAACAGCGCGCCGGAACTGATCGACCGAATCCAGCGCCTGACCGAGCGGCTGACCGAATTGCTCAGCGACAAGAACCAGAATTCAATCGCCGACATTCTCGAGAATATCGACAAGACCTCGCGGGTCCTGGCCGAGCGCGCGCCCGACCTCGCCGATGCGATGGCCGACGCCCGCGTCGCCGCGCGCAACGCCGGGATTGCCGCCCAGCGCGTCGGCATATTGGCCGACAGCACCACGCGCCTGGTCAACGAACAGGGCAAGCCCGCCGCCGAGGACATGCGCAAGGCGATCGCCGCGGTTCAGCACGCCGCCGACAATCTCGATGCGATGGTGTCCGATGCCCGGCCCGGGGTGCAGAATTTGACCAAGTCGACCTTGCCCGAAGCCAACCGCCTGGTGCGCGATCTGCGCGGCCTGACCGAATCCCTCCAGGGGGTCACCGAGCGGCTCGAGCAGGGCGGCATCGGCGGGACCTTGGGACCGCAGAAACTGCCCGATTATAAACCGAGGAAACGCTGATGAAGCTGCCGTTGCGTCGCGCCCTGCCGACTGTTGTGCCGGCCGCGCTGGCGGTTGCGCTCGGCGCTTGCTCGCTCGGCGGACTTCTTGGTGGCGGCAAGGCTCCGCCGACGTTGCTGGCGCTGATGCCCGAGGCGGCGCTGCCGAGCGACACGACCCGCGTGTCCAGCGCCGGTGATGCGGTGACGATCGGGGTCCCGGTGGTGAGCAAGGAGCTGCGCTCGATCCGGGTGCCGGTCCAAGTCAGCCAGACCGAGGTCGCCTACGTCAAGGACCTGCAGTGGGTCGACACGCCCGACAAGCTGTTCAAGGATTTGCTCGCCGAGACCGTCCGGCGGACCACTGGCCGGGTGGTGCTCGATCCCAAGCAATCGACGCTCGATCCGGGCATCCAGGTGTCGGGCCAGCTCCACCGCTTCGGCTATGACGCCGCCGAGCAAGCGGTGATCGTGCGCTTCGACGGCGCGCTGTCGACCGCCGGCGGGACCCGGGTCGAGACCCGCCGGTTCGAGGCTCATGTTCCGTCGAGCGATGCCGCGGCGAGCGTCGGACCGGCGTTAAGCCGCGCCGCTAACCAGGTCGCAATCGAAGCCGCCAGCTGGATCGGCGCCAACCACTAAGCGACGGCGTTTTTCAAGGGCTTGCGTCGAACGCGCTACATTTGTAGCTTCGCCGCATGAAGACTCTCGCTCCCCTCGCCGGGCTGGTGCTCGCATCCTGCGCCACCCCACCCCAATCGCCCGCCGCGATCGGTCCGCGGATCGATTATCACCAGCATCTGGTCAGCCCGGCGTTCGCGCCGATTGCCAAACTGCCCGAGCGCGACGCAGCGGCCTTGCTGGCCGAGATGGACGCCGCCGGCATTGGCCGCGCAGTGGTGCTGTCGGTCGGCTACAGCTTTGCCGACGAGCGCAAGAAGCTGGCGGATCCCGACCGTTTGACGCGCGCGGAGAATGACTGGACGTCGCGCCAGGTCGCGGGCAGCGGCGGACGGCTGGTCGGCCTGTGCAGCGCCAACCCGCTGCGCGACGCGGCGCTGGCCGAAATAGAACGGTGCCTCGCGCTGCCCGGGATGGTCGGCATCAAACAGCATTTCGGCAACGCCGGGGTGAGCCTGCGCGATCCAGCCCAACTGCGCCGGATCCAGCAGCTGTTCGCGCTGGCCGAGCGCAAGCGCGTCCCGGTGCTGGTCCACATGCGCGCGCGGGGCGGTGCAAACTACGGACCCGAGGACGCGCGGCTGCTGCTGTCCAAGGTCGTTCCGCAGGCCCGGGACGTGGCGATCATCGTTGCCCATCTCGGCGGATCGGGACCCGGCTATCCGGCTGACAATGACGCCATCATGGCCGTCTTTGGCGAAGCTGCCGAGCGCGGCGACCCGGCCATGCGCAACCTCTATTTCGACGTTGCCACCAATGTCGCGGCGGCGACCACGGCGGAGGAGGCGGCGCTGGTCGCCAAACGCATCCGCCAGGTCGGTGCGAAGCACGTGCTCTACGGATCCGATCTCAGCCCGCCCGGCGGGAGCATTCGCCAGGGCTGGGAGATGTTTCGTGCCAAGGTCCCGCTGACGCCGTCGGAACTGCGCACCATCGCCGGCAATCGGCTGCGCTTCGTCAATTAGCTCATTCGGTCAGGACAGGCTTTTCGAGGCCTGCTCGTAGACGTCCTTGGACAGGCCGGGCACGGCGACGATGCGCTCGAGCTCGGCCCGCATCCGCGCCGCGCGGTCCTGGTCGAAGCGCCGCCAGCGTCCGAACGGCGACACCAGCCGCGCCGCAACGCTCGGGTTCAAGCGGTCGGCGTCGAGGATCATGCCGGCGACAAAGCGGTAACCGCGGCCCGACGGGTGGTGGAATGCCCACTGGTTGGCGGCGAAGGTCCCGACCAGCGCGCGTAGCCGGTTGGGGTTGCCAAGCGTGAAGTCGGGGTGGGCGGCGAGGCGCTCGACCTCGTCGATCGTGCCCGACCGCTGCGCTGTCGCCTGCAGCGCGAACCATTTGTCGATTACCAGCGGGTCCGCCTTGAAGCGATCGTAGAACGCGTCGAGCGTCGCCTGCCGCTGGGGCTGGTCGAGCGACACCAGGATTGCCAGTGCGCCTTGGCGGTCGGTCATATTGTCGGCGGCGTCGAATTGCGCCTTGGCCAGCGCCGCGCCCTCGACCGGATCGCCCGCAGCAAGCAGGCCGAGCGCGACGCTGTTGAGGCGCCGGGCGCCTTTCGCGGCGGCTCCGAGATCATCGCCGGCCGGCGTGGCCGAGCGCACACGCAGCAACTCCTCGCGCAACGACGAACCGAATGTCGCGCGCAACGTCT
>JBDSGH010000158.1:0-5485 GCA_039919095.1 Sphingomicrobium sp.
ACGCTGACCGAAAGCATCGCCAAGATCGGCGAGAACCAGTCGCTGCGGCGCACTGCCGTGGTTACGGTCGGGCAGGGCGCGGTCGTGCCCTACGTCCACAATGCGGTTGCGCCGGGCCTCGGCAAAATCGGCGTGCTGGTCGCGCTCGAAAGCGCCGCTCCGGCCGAAACCCTGCAGGCGCTCGGCAAGCAGCTCGCGATGCACATCGCGGCCGCCAACCCGCTCGCCCTCAACGCCGACTCGCTCGATCCGGCGCTGGTCGAGCGCGAGCGCGGCATCGCCATGGAAAAGGCGCGCGAAAGCGGCAAGCCGGCCAACATCGTCGAGAAGATGGTCGATGGCTCAATCGCCAAGTTCCGCAAGGACAATGCGCTGCTTTCACAGCTGTTCGTGATCGACAACAAGACCCCGGTTGCGGACGTCGTCGCGGCCGCCGCCAAGGACGCCGGAACGGCGATCGAGCTGGCCCAGTTCGTGCGCTTCCAGATCGGCGAGGGAATCGAAAAGAAAGAGAGCGATTTCGCCGCCGAAGTGGCTTCGGCGGCCGGGGTCAAGGCCGAACCGGTCGCGTAGCTTGCACCCCTCTCGCACGCGGGAGGGGAACAGGAAGGTTGGCAACGGGACGGGCGCGCCATAAGAGCGGGCTCGTTCGACCGTCCCCTGTAAAGGACCGCCCCCGCTCATGACCCGTCCCCGCTTCAACCGCATTCTCTTGAAGCTGTCGGGCGAGGCCTTGATGGGCACCAGCCAGTTCGGCATCGACCCCGCCGCCGTCGCCGGGCTGGCCGATGAGATCGCCGCGGCCAAGGCGCAGGGCTTCGAGCTATGCCTGGTGGTCGGCGGCGGCAACATCTTCCGCGGCATGGCGGCGGCGGCCAAGGGCTTTGACCGCGCCAGCGCCGATTACATGGGGATGCTGGCGACGGTCATGAATGCGCTGGCGCTGCAGAACGCGCTCGAAAAAGCCGGCGTCGACACCCGCGTCCAGTCGGCAATCCCGATGGCCTCGGTTAGTGAACCCTACATCCGCCGCCGCGCGCTGCGCCATATCGAGAAGGGCCGGATCGTGCTGTTCGCCGCCGGCACCGGCAATCCCTATTTCACGACCGACACCGCGGCCGCGCTGCGCGCCGCCGAAATGGGCTGCGACGCCTTGTTCAAGGGGACCAGCGTCGACGGCGTCTACACCGCCGATCCCAAGGTCGACAAAAGCGCCCAGCGCTACGACCATTTGAGCTACAGCAAGGTGCTTGGCGACGATTTGAAGGTAATGGACGCGGCCGCGGTCGCCTTGTGCCGCGACAACGACATTCCAATCGTCATCTTCAACATCCGCGAGCCCGGCAATCTGGCCAAGGTGCTCGCCGGCGAAGGCCAGGCGACGATCGTTCAGAACGAGGAGTAAGGGATGCCTGCAAGCATTGATAAAGCGGACCTGCAGCGCCGCATGCACGGCGCGGTCGAAGCGCTCAAGCACGACCTGGTCGGCCTGCGTACCGGGCGCGCCTCGACCGCCTTGCTCGATCCGATCATGGTCGAGGTCTATGGCGCGCAGATGCCGCTCAACCAGGTGGCGACGGTGTCGGTGCCCGAAGCGCGCCTGCTGACCGTCCAGGTGTGGGATAAATCCAACGTCCAGCCGGTCGAAAAGGCCATTCGCTCAGCCGGGCTCGGGCTCAACCCGATCACCGACGGCCAGCTGGTTCGGCTGCCGATCCCCGAACTGACCGAGGAGCGCCGCAAGGAGCTTGCCAAGCTGGTCGGCCAATATGCCGAGAAAGCGCGGATTGCAGCGCGCAACGTGCGCCGGGACGGAATGGATCATCTCAAGACCGACGAGAAGAAGCACGACATCAGCGAGGACGAGCGCAAGCGGCTCGAGGGTGAAGTCCAGAAGATGACCGACCAGACCATCTCCGAAATCGATGTCGCGGGCGAAGCCAAGGAAAAGGAAATCCTCGGCAAGTGACGTCATCTCAAAAACCGTTCGTGTCGAGCGAGGTCGAGGCCCATCCCTCGGCGTCGCTCGGGACGGGCGGAGAGGGTGAAACGCCGCGCCACGTGGCGATTATCATGGACGGCAATGGCCGCTGGGCGTCCCAGCGCGGACTGCCGCGCGTCGCCGGCCATCGCGCCGGCGCCGAGGCGGTCCGCAAGACTCTCCGCTCCGCCGCCAAGTGCGGCGTCGAAACGCTTACCCTCTACGCTTTCTCGTCCGAGAACTGGCGCCGTTCGGAAGGCGAGATCTCCGACCTCAAGGGCCTGCTCGGTTACTATCTCGAGCGCGAGCTGGATTCGCTCGCCAAGGAAGGGGTCCGGCTCAAGCTGATCGGCGATTATGCCGCATTCGGCCCGGCCCTGGTGGCGCGCCTGGAAGCGGCGGTCGAGCGCCTTGCCGGCAACTGCCGGCTGACATTGGTGGTCGCGCTTAACTACGGTTCGCGCGCAGAGATCGCTGCGGCCGCGCGCAAGCTCGCCGGTAAGGTCAAGGAGGGCACGCTCGACCCCGCCGCGATCGACGAGGACGCGCTCGCCGGCGAGCTCCAGACCGCCGGCCTGCCCGAGCTCGACCTGTTGCTGCGCACTTCGGGCGAGGTGCGGCTGTCCAATTTCCTGCTGTGGCAGGCGGCCTATTCCGAAATGCTGTTCCTGCCGGTGCTGTGGCCCGATTTCGATGAGCCCGCGTTCGAGGCGGCGATCGCCGAGTTCGCCGCGCGCCAGCGGCGCTTCGGTGGCCGATGAGCGAGCTTTTGGTCCGTACCTTCTCGGCCATCGCGATGATGCTGGTGGCGCTCGCCGCGGCGCTCCAGGGCGGCTATTATTTCGCCATCCTCGCCGCCGCCGCCGCCACCGGGCTATATTACGAATGGACCCGGATCGTGCGCGGCTGGGGCCTCCGCTGGAATGTCGCTGGGTTCATCTACGCCTTGCTCCCCGCTCTCGCTTTGCTGTGGCTGCGCGACCGCGCCGAGCACGGCCTGGCGATCGTGTTGTGGGTATTCGTGATCACCTGGTCGACCGATGTCGGCGCCTATTTCGTCGGTCGCGCCTTTGGCCGCCGCAAGCTCGCGCCGTCAATCAGCCCGGGCAAGACGGTCGAGGGACTGATTGGCGGGATGATCGCCGCGACCCTGCTGGGTGGCGGCTGGGCGTGGCTGACCGGCCTCAACCCGACGCTGTTTGCGCTGGCGCCGCTGTTCGCGCTCGCGGCGCAGGGCGGAGACCTGTTCGAAAGCGCATTGAAGCGCCGCGCCGGAGTGAAGGATTCGGCCAATTGGCTGCCGGGGCACGGCGGCTTGCTCGACCGGCTCGACGGCCTCGTCCCGGTCGCGGTGCTGACCGCGCTGGCGCAGATGGCGGGCCTGACATGAGGCGCAAGATCGCGATTCTCGGCGCGACCGGCTCGGTCGGCACTTCGACCCTCGACCTGATCGAGCGCGCCCCCGAACGCTTTGAAGTGGTTGCGCTGACCGCCGGCAGCGACGCCGAAGGATTGGCCAGCGCTGCGCGGCGGACCCGCGCAAAGCTCGCGGTCATCGCCGATTCGAGCCGTCTGGCCGAGCTCGAGGCGATGCTCGCCGGGACCGATTGCCGCGCCGCGACCGGTGCCGCCGCGCTCGACGAGGCCGCCGCCGGTGAGGCCGAGTGGGTGATGGCGGCGATCGTCGGCTGCGCCGGGCTGGTCCCGGTGATGGCGGCGCTCAAGGCCGGCCGCACGGTCGCTCTGGCCAATAAGGAGGCGCTGGTCAGTGCCGGCGCGCTGATGACCGACGCAGCCGCCCGCCACGGCGCGACTCTGCTGCCGGTCGACAGCGAGCACAACGCTATATTTCAATGTCTTGCGGGCAGTCGCCGCCAAGACGTCTCAAAACTGATCCTGACCGCCAGCGGGGGCCCGTTCCGGACCGCCTCGGCCGAGCACATCCGCGCCGCGACCCCGGCCCAGGCGGTCGCCCATCCCAATTGGTCGATGGGCGCCAAGATCTCGGTCGACTCGGCGACGCTGATGAACAAGGGCCTCGAATTGATCGAGGCGCATCACCTTTTTGCCATAGCCGCCGACCTCCTCGAAGTGGTTATCCACCCGCAGTCGGTGATCCATTCGCTGGTCGAGTTCGTCGACGGTTCCGTTCTCGCCCAGCTCGGTGCGCCCGACATGCGCGTGCCGATCGCTTATGCACTCGCCTGGCCCGAACGCATGGCAACTCCGGCCGAGCGCCTCAATCTCGCCGAGATCGGCCAGCTCGAGTTCGAGCAGCCTGACCTGGAGCGCTTTCCAGCTCTGCGCATCGCGCGCCAGGCGCTTGAGCAGGGCGGCGCCGCGGCGACCGTGCTCAACGCCGCCAACGAGGTTGCGGTGGCGAGCTTCCTCGCCGGCCGAATTGGCTTTACCGAGATCGCGACCCTGGTCGAACAGGCGCTCGAACGATCGCCGGCCCCACCGCCGGCCTCGATCGAGGAGGTGATCCAGGTGGATATCCGGACGCGAGAGGACGTCAGCGTGATGATCGAGGCCCGCTGTCACTGATGCTTGACCAACCGCCTCTGTGGGTCATCCTCCTTGCCTTCGTCTGCGCGATCGGGCCGCTGGTGTTTATTCACGAGCTTGGCCACTTTCTCGTCGCCAAGCTGTTCGGCGTCGGCGCGGAAGTGTTTTCGATCGGCTTCGGCCCTGAAATCTTCGGCTGGACCGACCGCAGCGGCACTCGCTGGAAGGTCGGCTGGCTGCCGCTCGGCGGCTACGTCCGCTTCATCGGCGACATGAACCCGGCGAGCGCGCCGGAACTTGGCGGCGAGGAATTGCCGGAGGAGCTTCGCGCGCGCAGTTTTCCGTACAAGCCGGTGTGGCAGCGCTTCCTCATCGTGCTCGCTGGACCGCTCGCCAATTTCCTCCTCGCGATCCTGATCTTCGCGGCGTTCTTCGCCATCCTCGGGTTGCCGCGCACGCCCAATGCGATCGGCACTGTCCAGCCCGGCAGCGCCGCCGCCAGCGCCGGTTTGAAGGTCGGCGACCGGATCGACGCGGTCGCCGGGCAGCGGGTCGATAGCTTCGAGGATCTCCAGCGGATCGTCGCCTTGCGTCCGGGCGAGCGAGTCGAGGTCTCGATCGAACGCGGCGGCCGCCAGCTCTCGCTCCAGCTGACGCTCAGCGCGCACGAAGAGCAGGACCGGTTCGGCCAGCGCTTCCGCATCGGCATGCTCGGCGTGATGCAAAGCGGGCGGGTCATGGAACGGCTGAGCCCCGCCGAACTCATTCCAGCGGCGACCGGTTATACAATCGCGCTGACCCGTTCGATGATCGACGGAGTCGCGCAGATCGTCACTGGCCGACGCTCCGCAAAAGACCTAGGTGGTCCTCTCAAGATCGCTCAGATCGCCGGTCAGCAAGCAAGCCTCGGCGCATTTGAGTTCATCCAGCTCCTCGCTTTGTTCTCGATTAATCTGGGATTCATCAACCTCTTGCCAGTCCCGATGCTTGATGGTG
>JBDSGH010000159.1:0-9488 GCA_039919095.1 Sphingomicrobium sp.
TCGGGCGCGATCCGCAACCATCGCCCGGACATCATGTACAAGGCGTTCGAAATCGCCGGCTACAGTCGCGCCGAGGTCGACACCAGCTTCCCCGGGATGATTGGGGCGTTCCAGTACGGTGCTCCGCCGCACGGCGGCTCGGCGCCGGGCATCGACCGCATCGTCATGCTGCTCGCGGGCGAACCCAATATCCGCGAAGTGGTGATGTTCCCGATGAACCAGAAGGCCGAGGATCTGATGATGAACGCCCCGGCGCGGGTCGAGCCAAGGCAGCTCAAGGAGCTGTCGATCAAGCTGGTCGACCAGGGCTAGCGCCTGCCTCGTTCCTCGCTGAACAGGCGGATCCCGGTCAGGGCCGGGATGACGAATAAGTAATCGCCACCACTTCATAGCTTTTCTCGCCGGCCGGCAAGCGCACCACCCGCTCGTCGCCGACTTTCGCTCCGATCAGCGCCCGCGCGATCGGCGCACTCCAGCCGATGCGCCCGGCGGCGGTGTCAGTTTCGTCGTCGCCGACGATCGTGACGGTCCGGCGCGCATCGGCTTCGTCGGCCAGCTCGACCGTCGCCCCGAACCGCACTTGGCCAGGGTCCCGCGCCGCCGGATCGACGATCTTCGCCGCCTTCATCACCCGCGCCAGATGAGCCAGGCGGCGGTCTATCTCGCGCAGACGCTTCTTGCCGTAGAGATAATCGGCATTTTCGGATCGGTCGCCGAGCGACGCCGCCCACGACACGATCTCGACCATTTTGGGCCGCTCGACGCCGAACAGCTCGTCATATTCGGCGCGAATCCGCGCGAACCCTTGCGCCGTGATGAAACGGGGAGCGTCAGCCATGGCCGTCGGCGATCAGCCTGGGCGGTCCTTGCCCAAATAGCGCGAGACGTGGAACGCCGATTGCGGAGTCTGCGCCGGCCGCATCGAATCATACACCACGCTGTTCTCGATCACCCGCTGGACATAGCCCTTGGTCTCGACGAACGGGATCGCCTCGATCCACCGCAGGACGTCAGTGCCGTTGCGCGGATCGCCGTTGGCGTTGATCCACTTGCGCACATTGCCGCTGCCCGCATTGTAGCTTGCCACAGCGAGCGGGATGCTGCCGTTCCACTGGTCGAGCAGCCGCGCGAAATAGGACGAGCCGAGCATCATATTATATTCGGGGTCGCTGGTCAGCCGATAGCTGTCGTAACGCATGCCCATCTTGCCCGATTGCTCGCGCGCCGTGCCGGGCATCAGCTGCATCATCCCGCGCGCGCCGGCGTGGCTAACGGCGCTGCGGTCGAACGAGCTTTCCTGGCGGGTGATGCCGTGGGTCAGCGACCACAAGCGGATCGAGCTGGCGCTGGCGACGGTCGGATAGGCCTGGCTGACATAATAGGCCGAGCCCTTGTTGCGCGCGGCGCGCGCCACCCACACCGGGATGTCCTGACGCCCGATCTGCTGGCCGAACTCGACCACCAGCACCCGCTCGGAATCGGATTTGAGCGATTCGGCCAGCGCCCGGACGAACAGCGCCTGCTCGTCGCGTTGGCCCTGCTGGCCGAGCAGGCGCGTGGCGCGGACCAGGCGATTGCCGTTGAACAGAATGCGGTCGGTCTCGGTCACCGCCGGAGCGACCTTCGGCGGGGCCGTCACCGAGCGCCCGATGCGCTCGAGCGCGAGCTGGCCGTAGAACAGTTCGGGGTAGGCCGCGGCGTTCTGGAAATAAAGCCCGGCATCGGTCGCGCGGCCCGCGGCAAGCGCAGCGCGGCCGGCCCAGTAGAGGCCCTTCGACATCACCTGGAGCGAGCGGCCGCCGTGCGAATAACGCTGAAACATGCCGATCGCGTCGGACGGCCGCCCGAGCGCATCGAGCGCGGCGGTCCCGGCGAGCCAGGTCAGCGAGGTATAATCGTCGCGTACGCCCAGCGGCTTGAGGCTGATGTCGGTCCCGGCCGGGAAGGCGTCGTCGACCTGGCGGGCGATGTCATAGGCCGTCCGCCATTGCCCGGCGGACGCGGCGGCCCGCGCCAGCAGCAGCTGCATTTCATAAAAGCGCTCGGGATCGCTCGGGCGATAGGTGAAACTGTGCGGCCGGGCGAACAATTGCTGGGCAGCGCTGTCGAAGCCATTGTCGCGCAAATAGCGGGCACGATCCATCATCAGCCCGGCATCGCTGGTCACGCTCGCCATCAGCGGCTGGTAACGCGCCTCGGCATCGGGCGACTTGGATTGCAGCGCGATCCGCGCGGCGAAGCTGCGGGCGCGCTCCGGGCTGACCAGCGCGAGGAAGCGGTCGGCATCGCTGGCCTTCTTGGCGAACAGCAAGGCGTCGGCGCGGCGGTCATGGTCGGCGCGCGTGAAATTGGTCCCGAACCGCGCGAAAACCGAGGTTTCGTCGGTCGCGTTGAGATCTGACGACGCCCACGCCTCGCGCGCCGCGGCGATGGCTTCGAGCTGGCGGCCATTGGCTAGCAAGGCGTCGGCCAGCCGGGCGTAGCCGCCGCCCGTGGTCGGTTGCTGGTCGCGGAAGAAATTGAGGACGGTGACCGAATTCTCGCCCGGCCGCATCGCTTGCTCCGCGACCCGGCGCAGGGTCGTTTCGCCCGGCCAGCCGGGGTTGGCGATGAGAAAGCGGGCGTAGTCGGCAAAAGCGTAATTGTTGTTCTGCCGAAGCCGCCGCCAGTCACCCAGCGCCCAGTTGATGTCGTTGGTCAGCGCGGCCGGCGCAGCGTAAGTCGCCGATCCGACGGCATACGGGCCTTGCTGCGGCACGGTCTGCGCCGAGCTCGATACCGCCATCCCAAGCAGGGGCAGGAGAATTGCGGTGCGCCTCATGCTAGACATGGTGCAGTCGTGGTCCTTATCAGTCGCTGAACGGAGCATGCCTCACTCTTGGCTTGCCGACACGTCTTAAAGGCTTGAATTCATGTTTTTTGGGTCGATCCCGGCGCTGGTGACACCATTTGTCGACGGGCGTGTCGCCGAAGACACATTCCGTGATCTGGTCGAATGGCAGATCGACCAGGGCAGCAGTGCACTGGTGCCGTGCGGCACCACCGGCGAAGTCGCCACGCTGAGTGCGGACGAACACCGCCGGCTGGTCGAGCTGGCGGTCGATCAGGCGCGCGAGCGGGTGCCGGTGATCGCCGGCTGCGGCAGCTATTCGACCGCCGCGTCGATCGAGCGGATGGCGGCGGCCGAGGCGGTCGGGGCGGCCGCCGCGCTGGTCGTCGTGCCTTATTACAACAAGCCCAGCCAGGCCGGCATCGCGGCCCATTTCCGCGCCCTGGCGGAGGCTTCGGACCTGCCGATCCTGGTCTATAACGTGCCGGCGCGCACGGTTGCCGACATCTCGGTCGAGACGCTCGCGGAAATTTCCCATTTGCCGACCATCGTCGGGGTCAAGGACGCCACCGGCAATCTTGCCCGGGTGACCGCCCAGCGGCTCGCCTGCGGTAAGGAATTCTGCCAGCTTTCGGGCAATGACGATATGGCGCTGGGCTTCAACGCGATGGGCGGGGTCGGCTGCATTTCGGTCACTGCCAACGTCGCCCCGAAGCTCTGCGCCGACTTTCAGGCGGCAATGCGCGAAGGCCGCTGGGACGAAGCGCTCGCCCTCCAGGACCTGCTCTATCCGCTCCACGCCGCTCTGTTCAGCGACGCTTCGCCCGGGCCGGCCAAATATGCGCTGGCCAAAGTCCGCGCCGGCTTCCCGACCGAACTGCGCCTGCCGCTGACCGAACCGTCGCCCGGGTCGCGCGCCTCGGTCGATGCCGCGCTGGCTCACGCCGGCCTCGTCTGACCGTCTCAATGGGCAAGCCGCTCCCGCCGCCGTTCGACAAGGTCAAGGTGGTCGCCGAGAACCGGCGCGCGCGGTACGATTATTTCGTCGAGGAGCGGCTCGAAGCGGGCATCGCGCTGACCGGGACCGAGGTCAAATCGCTGCGCGGCGGCGAGGGCTCGATCGCTGAGAGCTATGCCGCGGTCGAAGGCGAGGAATTGTGGCTGATCAACAGCTCGATCCCCGAATACAGCCACGGCAATCGCATGAACCACCAGCCGCGGCGGCCGCGCAAACTGTTGCTCAAAGGCCGCGAGATCGCAAAATTGCAGGGGGCGGTGACTCGACAGGGGCTAACGCTGGTCCCGCTTTCGATCTATTTCAACGGCAGCGGACGCGCCAAGGTCGAGCTTGCGGTCGCGCGGGGCAAGAAGATGCACGACAAGCGCGAAACCGAAAAAGAGCGCGACTGGAAGCGCGAGCAGGGGCGGCTGCTGAGGAACCATGGCTGACATCGCGGCGGTTCTTGGCCGCTTCATGGTGCGTCACACGCCATCGCGCGACGAGATGCTCAGGAGCCGCTGGCTCAAGCCGTTCGGCGCGCGCATCCGCCAATCCGACTTGTGGCGCTTCACCCGCCGCTCGGTCCCGCGCGGCGTTGCGATCGGCCTGTTCGTCGGGATTTTCCTGATGGTTCCGGGCTTGCAGATCGTCGGTGCGGTGCTGGCTTGCGCGCCGTTTCGTGGCAATATTCCGCTCGCCGCCGGGATGACCTTCCTGTCCAATCCCGCGACCACCCCATTGATCTTCGTCGCCGCGATCACGATCGGCAATTGGTTCGGCTTCCACGCCGACCTTGCGACCTTCGAAGTGCTGGCGACGACCCACGCCAGCGTCGTCCGCTGGTTTGCCTGGCTGCTGTCCGACGCCGCCCCGGCGGTGCTCCTCGGACTGACCGTCATCGGCCTGGTCGTGGCGTTCGCCGGATATTGGGTGTCGCTCGTCGGATGGCGCTGGTGGGTGGCACGCAAATGGCGGCAGCGAAGCAGCCGATTGCAATAGGGCCGGGCGCCACGGCGCCGGCCAGGCTTGGAGAATGGGAAAATGGTTCGATTGATCGTGGTTCTGGCTGCGGGAACAGCCCTTGTGGGGTGCGCCGGGCAGTCGACGATGCCGGCCGAAGTGGCACCGCCGGTGGCCGAAGCGGCCCCGCCCGCGCCGCCGCCGGCGCCCAAGGCGCAGATCGGATCCTATGGCTTCGACGGCGCCGGGATGGACCCGAGCGTCAAGCCCGGCGACGATTTCTACCAGTTCGCCAACGGCACCTGGGCCAAGAACACCGCGATTCCGGCCGACAAGTCCAATTACGGCTCGTTCAACGTCCTCCAAGACTTGAGCCAGCAGCGCGTTCGCGAACTGCTTGACGCGACCAAGGACGACCCCAACAGCAAGATCGGCGTCGCTTATTCCAGCTTCCTCGACGAGGCGGCGGTTGAAGCCAAGGGCCTCGCCCCGATCGAGCCGTGGCTCAACGAGATCCGCGCACTCAAGAGCCGCGACGGCTATGCGACCTTGTCGGCGCACGCCGCGCGCAACGGCGTCACCGGCCTGTTCGGCGGCGGGGTTGCCCAGGACGACCGCAACAGCGAGGCCTATATCGTCGGGCTCGGCCAGGCCGGTCTCGGCATGCCCGACCGCGACATGTATCTGCTCAACGAACCCAATCTGGTCGCTCTGCGCACCGCTTACCTCGACCATCTGACCAAGACCCTGGCGCTGGCCGGCGAGGCCAACCCGGCCGCCCGGGCCAAGGCCGTGCTGGCGTTCGAGACCGCGATCGCCAAGGTCTCGTGGACTCGCGAAGACAGCAGCGACGCGACCAAGACCTACAACAAGCTGACGGTGGCGCAGCTCGCCAAGCGCGCGCCCGGCTTCGACTGGGTAACCTACCTGCGAGCAGGTGGGGTCGACGTCACCGAACTGCTGGTCGCCCAGCCGAGCGCGTTCACGGCCATCGCCGCGCTGGCCCACAAGGCGCCCCTGGCGGTGCTCCGCGACCAGTTGATCATCCGCTCGCTCGACACCTACTCGGACGTGCTGCCCAAGGCGGTGACCGATGAATCGTTCGCCTTCTACAGCACCAAGCTCAACGGCACTCCGGAAAACCAGCCGCGGTGGAAGCGCGCGGTCGACTTCACCACCAACACCCTGACCGACGAAGTGTCGAAGATTTACGTCGAGAAGTATTTCCCGCCCGAATCCAAGGCGGCAATGAACGAACTGGTCGGCAATCTGATCGCGGCCATGGGTCGCCGGATCGACAATCTCGAGTGGATGGCGCCCGAGACCAAGGTCAAGGCCAAGGCCAAGTTGGCGGTCTTCAAGAGCCGCGTCGGCTATCCCGACGAGTGGCACGACTATTCGGACATGGCGATGGCCCGCGACGATCTGTTCGGCAACGCGCTGCGCGCCAACCAGTGGGCCTATCAGTGGAACATCGGCAAGCTCGGCAAGCCGATCTACCGCTGGGAATGGGGGCTCGACCCGATGACGGTCAACGCCCAAGCCAATTTCGGGCTGGTCGCGATCACTTTCCCGGCGGCGATCCTGCAGCCGCCGTTCTTCGACCCCAACGCCGACCCGGCGATGAACTATGGCGGGATCGGCGCCGTGATCGGCCACGAAATGAGCCACCATTTCGACGACCAGGGCTCGAAATACGACGCCAAAGGCAATCTCTCGGATTGGTGGACGCCAGCCGATGTCGCCAATTTCAAGCGCTTGTCGGAAGCTCTTGTGAAGGAATATGACGCATACGAGCCTCTGCCTGGGGCTCACGTCAAGGGCGAGTTCACGCTCGGCGAGAACATCGGCGACCTTGCCGGCTTGCAGACCGCTTATGACGCCTATCACGCCACGCTTGGCGGCAAGGAAGCGCCGGTGATCGACGGCATGACCGGCGACCAGCGCTTCTATCTAGGCTGGGCGCAGGTCTGGCGGCGCAATTACCGCGAGGCCAATTTGCGCTCCCGGCTGCTGACCGATCCGCACGCGCCGTCGGCCCAACGGACCTGGATCGTGCGCAATTTCGATGCCTGGTACCCGGCGTTCGGGGTCCAGGCCGGCCAGAAGCTCTATCTCGCCCCGGCTAACCGGGTCCGTATCTGGTAGATGCTCTACCAGGAGCTCCCACCGATCGATGTGGCGCCGCTCAATGCGGCGTCGCGCTGGCTGACCCCGGCGCTGGTTGGTGGAGCGGCTCTGACGATTGGCCTGTTTCTGCTGGCCGGCGGCTATCCGCTGGCCGCTGCGCTGTTCGCCGCGGCGGGGGTGATCTGCGTTCCGGCCGTGATGCTGTTGCAGGCCCGCTCGGAACCGCTCCCGGTGGCGTCGCTCAGCCTCGCGCCAGACTATGCCGTAATCGGCTCGGCGCTTGGCCTCAGCCGCGATCCGGCCGCGGTGACCAACGGCGAAGGTAGCCTGCTGATCGCCAACATCGCCTATCGCGATCGCTTCGGCGGGGCCTGCCCGCCGCTGACACTGGGGGTCGACGAGGATTCGCTGCAATCCTTGCGGCTGGTCAAGTCGATGGCGTGGCGCGACGGCGGCGGTTGCGTTGCCGGCGTCGCCACCGCTTCCGGCTCGACCGCGGTCGAGGTCGAGCGGGTTGGGTCGGGCGGCGACCTTTTGCTGTGGGGCTTCCCCGAAGTGGCCGCGCCGGACCCGATGATGGTCTCGGCCAAGCGCCTCGCCGGGCCGATCGGCGAGCGGCTGGCGTCGGCCGGGCTGCTCGCTGCCCTGGTCGACGAGGACGGCATGCTGATCGCCGCCAACCGTTCGTTCGCGAGCCGCGCGGTCGGCCTCGAGCAAGAGGCCGAGAAGCTGCGCTTCGCCGACCTCGTCGAATTTTCCGAGGACGGCCAGGTCCACCTGCTGGCCGACGGCGAGTCGGCCCGGCCGATGCAATAGGTCCATATCCCGGTCGATCCGCGCCAGGACGGCGCCGCCGGCACCTATTTGCTGGTCGATTCCCACACCAAGGGCTCGCTCGACAGTGCCGACCTCCAGGCGCTGCTCGAAATCCTGCCGATCGGCCTTGCCTTGGTCGATCGCGATGGGCGCTTCCTGACCATGAACCGCGCGTTCCGGGTGGCGGCCGGGATCAAGGGCACGGCGATGCCGTCCTATCCCGGTGATCTGGTAGTCAAGGAGGACAAGGCGCCGGTCGCCAATGCGGTTCGGCGAAACGCCCGCGGCCCGGCGATGTCGGGCGATCTTGCGGTCCGGCTGGCGCGCGAGAATGCCGAGCCGGTCGCCCTGACCGTCGCCGGGGTGCGCGGCCTCGGCGATGCCGCGGTGCTGCTACTGCTCAAGGACAATAGCGAGGAAGCCAAGCTCAAGCGGCAGATCGCCCAGGCGACCAAGATGCAGGTCGTCGGCCAGCTCGCCGGGGGCGTCGCGCACGATTTCAACAATATCCTGACCGCGATCATCGGCCACTGCGATTTGATGCTGATGCGCCATACGCCCGGCGACAGCGATTATGACGACATCCAGCAGATCAAGTCGAACTCCAACCGCGCCGCCGGCCTCACCCGCCAGCTGCTCGCTTTCTCGCGCCAGCAGACGCTGCGCCCGCAAGTGCTGCAGCTGCCCGACGTCGTTTCCGAAGTGTCGCACCTGCTCAAGCGGCTGCTTGGCGAGACCGTCGAGCTGATCGTCAAGCATGGCCGGCGGCTTGGGCCGGTGCGCGCCGATCCCGGCCAGCTCGAGCAGGTCATTGTCAATCTCGCAGTCAACGCCCGCGATGCGATGGCGGCGAAGGGCGGGGGAGCGCTGACCATCCAGACCTATGCGGTGCGCGCCGACCAGGTCGCCGAATTGGGCTCCGACATCCTGCCGATCGCCGATTACAGCGCGCTGTCGATCGCCGATACCGGCACGGGCATTTCGCCGAGCGTGCTCGGCAAGGTGTTCGAGCCCTTTTTTACCACCAAGGAGGTCGGCAAGGGCACCGGGCTTGGGCTTTCGACGGTCTACGGCATCGTCAAGCAGTCGGGCGGTTTCATCTTCGCCGATTCCAAGGTTGGCGAGGGGACACGCTTCACCATCTATTTGCCCGTTCATCATGCCGAGCCATCGCCCAGGCCGCGCACGAGGGCCAAGCCGCAGGAAAATGAGTTGTGGGGAACTGGCACCGTCCTGCTGGTCGAGGACGAGCCCATGGTCCGCACCGTTGCCGAGCGCGCTTTGACCCGCCACGGCTACACCGTGATCACCGCATCCAACGGGCAGGAAGCACTTGACGTGGTCAACCGGGGCGAGCCGATTGCCTTGCTGATCAGCGATGTCGTGATGCCCGAGATGGATGGCCCGACAATGGTCCGCGAGGCGCGCAAGTCCCGCCCCGAGCTGCGGATCCTGTTCATGTCGGGCTATGCCGAGGAACAACTCAGGAACTCGATCGATATCGACAATGTCGCTTTCCTGCCCAAGCCTTTCTCGGTCCAGGAGCTGGCCGAGGCGGCACGAGACGTGCTGGCCACGCGCCGACACGAACAAGATGTTGGCAAGTCGTAACAATCCCGACTATGCGCAGGGGATGACCGCTCCCCAGCAGATCCTCATCGTCGAGGATGAACCGTTGATCGCCATGATGCTCGAGGATTTCCTCGAGGTATTGGACAAGCGCGTCGCCGGATCCGTCGACACCGTTGCCGA
>JBDSGH010000160.1:0-3478 GCA_039919095.1 Sphingomicrobium sp.
CCTCGTCAGTGCGGGCGATGCGAAACCATCGAGCGTCCGCACCGGATTGCCACGCCGCGGCCGCTCCCCGCAATGACCGACAGGCGGTCCGTCAGTTACAGTGGGCGTCGGACTTGGCCGCCGGCAGTAGGCTCTTGAGCTCTGCCCGCATCTTGTCGCCGTAGACTGCCTCGAGCTCGGAATAGGCCTTGCACGCCTGGCCCGCCTGGTTGAGCTGCATCAGCGCCTGGCCGAGATAATAGAGACTGTCGGGGGCGCGCTCGCCTTTGGCGTCGGAGCGGTAATTGGCGAGCAGCGCCTCGGCCGCGGCGCGCGGCTCGCCCTTGTCGAGCAAGGCCCGCCCGATCAGATTATTGGCCCAACTCGTCCGCCGATTCTTGGGGTAGGCCGAGACGAACGCGCGGAGCGAGACGATTGCCTCGTCATGCTTGCCGGCGCGCCACAATTGGTAGCCCTCGTCATAAGCCAGTTCGGCCGGGTCGTTGGCCGGGACGGCGGCCGCGGCGGTCGGCGCGGACTTGCCAGTGGCCGGCGGCTGGCTCGCGGGCGGTTTCTGCAGGGTAGGGACGACCGCCGCCTCGGTCGCCGGAGTCGTGCTCGGAGCGATGCTCGGGGCTGCGCCCGGACCCGGTGACGGACCCGCGACCTGGACCGGCGAGCCGGTCACCGCCGCCCGTTCGAGCGCGCTCATCCGCGCCTCCTGGTCGGAGCGCAGCCGGGCGAGGTCGGTTTCCATCACCGCCACCCGATGGCCATTCTCCTCCGACTGGCGAAGCACGTCGGCCAGCTGGCGTTCGAGCGCGCCGAGCCGGGCGTCGAGCGTCCGGAACGAGGATTGGGTCGCCGCCGGCTCATCCGAAAAGCCGGCCGAGTCCGCCGGCTGGCCCTTGGGAAAGATCTGGCGCTGGACCTGGCGCAGCTGCTTTTCGAGCCGCTCGATGCGCTGTTCGGGCGAAACCACGCCCTGAGCCAGTGCCGGGCCCGCGGACAGGCCGAGGACGATTGCGAAGGCGACTGGAAGGTAACGGTGCGTGGCTGCCATGATGATCCCAGTGCTCAGAGTCGCCAACTTGCCCAAGGGCAGCTTGCGCGGAGATGAATCCGCTTAGTCAGTGGTATTCGCCGGGGTCGACAGGGGAGAAGTCACGGCCGCCGGCGGTGCGGATTGTGCGGGCGCGCTGGGTGATCGTTGCGATCGCCGCGGGCGCGGCGCGGAATCGGCGCGAGGGGTTGCCGCGGGCGCTGCAGCTGGCGGTTCGGGAGCGGCCGTCGACGGGCCACGCATCAGGTCGGGACCGAGCAGGCTGACGTTGCGGATGGTGGTTCCGGGCGGGCCGACCGGCGGCGCGTCGGCGGTTCCGACCGTAATCCGCAGGGCTTCGGCCTTGGCCGTCCGCAGCACTGGCGCGGTGGCGGTAGCGGGAACTTCGAAGCGCTGCCCGGCGGCGAGCACGCCTTCGAACAATTTGCTGCCGCCCTTTTCGGAAATCTGGAGCCACACCGGCGCAGTGGCGGTAATTGCGACCGCGCCTTCCGCCGGGACAACCGCGACCGGTCCCGGCACCGGGGCCGCGCTGTCGGGCGTGACCGCCGCTGCGGCGCTGTCGTTGGCGCTGTCGTCTGACGATTGGAACGATTGGTCGTTGAGCCAGCTCATCACCAGCACCAGCAGCAGCACCGCCGCAATCGCTCCGAACACCAGCCATTTAGGCATCGTCCGGGCGGGATCGGTCGGCTCGAACACGACCGTCGCGGCCGGCATCGGGCGATGGCCGCCGATCTCCTCGCGCAGCCGCTCGCCGATCTCGACCCGGTCGAGCCCGACGGCGGAGGCATAGCTCTTGGCAAAGCCGGTGGTGTAAGTCGGCGCTGGAAGATTGACCCAATCGCTGTTCTCGAGGCTCTCGAGATGGCGCCGCGGGATCCGCGTCTGGGCGGCAATGTCCTCCAGCGTCAGCCCCTTCGCCTCACGCGCGGCGCGCAGCCGCTGGCCGGCCGTCGCGACCTCGGTGGGTTCGGGTTCGTCGAACGTTTCGCCCATTCCTTGCCCTTCAATCATCCCCGGCCAAATCACTCTCGAAGGGTGCAGCCATAGTGTCAACTGTCGGTGAGTGGCCACCGCCCTTATCTAGTTCACCGCCACCGAGTGCCGCCGCGCCCAATCGGTCAGCGCCTTGCGCAGGTTGCGCGGCGGGCGGACCAGCAATTGGTCGAGGCGCTGGCGAATGGCCGACGCGTCGAGCGAGCGGACCATCGCCTTGATCGGCCCGACCGCCGCCGGAGTGATTGAGAAATTCTCGGCGCCGATGCCGATCAGGGCCATTGCCTCCAGCGGCCGGCCGCCCATCTCGCCGCACAGCCGGACCGGGACATCGGCCGCTCGGGCGGCGTCGAACACCCGCTTGAGGAAGCGCAGGATGGCCGGGCTGAGCCAGTCGTAGCGCTCGGCCAGACGCGGGTCGGCGCGGTCGGCGGCGAACAGGAACTGGGTCAGATCGTTGGTGCCGATCGACAGGAAGTCGATCCGTGGCAGCAGTTGGTCGAGCATTTCGGCCAGGCTCGGCACTTCGAGCATGGCGCCGAACTCGACCCGCGACGGCAGCTTGCGCTTGGACTTGCGGGCCCATTCGAGCTGCTCCTCGATCAGGGCGCGGGCTTCCTCATATTCCCACGGCTCGGAGATCATCGGGAACATCACCCGCAGCACGCGCCCGGCCGAGGCCTCGATCAGCGCCCGCGCCTGGGCCTTCATCAGGGTCGAGCGATCGAGCGACAGGCGCAGCGCGCGCCAGCCCATCGCCGGGTTTTCCGCCTCGTCCTTGACCCCGGCGAGGTAGGGCAGCGCCTTGTCGCCGCCGATGTCGAGCGTGCGAAATGTCACCGGGCGGTCGCCGGCGCTGTCGAGCACCTTGGCGTAAAGCCGCTGCTGGCGCTCGCGGCCGGGCAAAGTGGCCGAGACCAGGAACTGGAATTCGGTGCGGAACAGGCCGATGCCGTCGCCGCCGGTCAGCTCGAGCGCTGCGGCGTCCTCGGCCAGGCCGGCATTGACCATGACACTGATCGGCACTCCGTCGAGGGTCGCGGCGGGCAGCGAGCGGACCGCCGCGAACTGGGCGCGGCGCTTCTGGCTCAAGGCCATGCGATGGTCGAAGCCCGAGGTCAGCTGGCGGTTGGGGCGGATAATGACGCTGCCATTGTCGCCGTCGACCAGGATCGCTTCATGCTCGTTGACGCTGTGGCGGATGTCCTGCAGCCGGCCGACCACCGGCACGCCCATCGCCCGCGCAACGATCGTCATGTGCGCGGTCAGCGAGCCTTCCTCGAGCAGCACCGCCTTCAACCGCCGGCGATCATATTCGAGCAGTTCGGCCGGGCCGAGGTTGCGCGCGATCAGCACCGTGTCGCGGGTCAGGCCGGTCTGGGCGGCGGTGCCCATCCGCCCCGACACGATCCGCATCAGCCGGTTGGACAGGTCCTC
>JBDSGH010000161.1:0-8737 GCA_039919095.1 Sphingomicrobium sp.
CCCAAGCGGCGGCGCAGCGCGGCGTGGAGCAAATGGGTCGCGCTGTGGTTGGCGCGGATCCGGTCGCGGCGCTCGCTGTCGACCTTCTGGTGGACCGTGTCGCCGACTCTGAGGAGGCCGGCGGATACGATGAGAGTGAGGGCGTGGAGCCGGCCGAGAGGTTTGGACGTATCCTTAACATCGCCTTCGAAACCGTTGTTAGAGGTTAGTTTTCCAGCGTCACCGACCTGCCCGCCGCTCTCCCCGTAGAACGGCGTCTGGTTGAGCAGGACCTGGACCGTTTCGCCCGTGACGGCGCTGTCCACCCGCGCCCCGTCTTTGACGATCGCCAGCACCATGCCCTCGGCCTCGTCACCCGCATAGCCGGTGAATTCGGTGCTCCCGAACTCCTCGGCAAGGTCGAACCAGATGTCGTCGGAGGCGCGGTCGCCCGAGCCCTTCCACGCGGCGCGTGCTTTAGTCTTCTGTTCGGCCATAGCTACATCAAAGATCCCACGATCGACCATGATCCTTTGGGGTCTCAGTGCATCTTCCGTGAGGTCATACGGAAAGCCGAACGTGTCGTAGAGCTTGAACGCCACTTCACCCGGAAAAACCTCGTATTTCCCGGGCTTTGGCGACATTCGATAATGCTTTTTTCCTGCTTCATCGACATAGACTTCAGAGCCTTCAGGTAACTTTGCTGTTTCAGCATCCAGGAGCTTTAGTCCGGCTTCAAGCGTCTTCTTGAAACGGGTCTCTTCCTGCGCCAGCGTCGCCTCGATCAGTGGCTGGGCGCGGACCAGCTCGGGATAAGCGGCACCCATCTCCGCCACCAGCGCCGGCACCAGGCGGTACATCAACGGGTCCTTCGCGCCGAGCAGGTGGGCGTGGCGCATGGCGCGGCGCATGATCCGGCGCAGGACATAGCCGCGGCCTTCGTTGGCCGGCAGCACGCCGTCGGCGACAAGGAAGCCCGAGGCGCGCAAATGGTCGGCGATGACTCGGTGGCTGGCCTTGTTGTCACCTTCGGCGCGGGTCTTGGTCAGCTCCTCCGAGGCGTGGATCAGCGCTTTGAAGGTGTCGGTGTCATAATTGTCGTGGACGCCCTGGAGGACCGCGGCGATGCGCTCGAGGCCCATTCCGGTATCGATCGACGGCTTGGGCAAATCGCTAACGATTTCATCGGCTTCCTGCAGGAACTGCATAAACACCAGATTCCAGATTTCGACGAACCGGTCGCCATCCTCATCCGGGCTGCCGGGCGGGCCGCCGGGAATGTGGTCGCCATGGTCGTAGAAGATCTCCGAGCACGGCCCGCTCGGCCCGTCGGGCCCCATCGCCCAGAAATTGTCCTTGGTGGCGATCCGGACCAGGCGCTCGTCGGGCAGGCCGGCGATGCGCTTCCACAGGTCATAAGCTTGGTCGTCGGTGTGGTAGACGGTGACCGTCAGCCGCTCGGGCGCGAGGCCCCATTCGCGGGTCAGCAGGTTCCACGCGAGCTCGATTGCGCGCTCCTTGAAATAATCGCCGAACGAGAAATTGCCGAGCATCTCGAAGAAGGTGTGGTGGCGCGCGGTGTAGCCGACATTGTCGAGGTCGTTGTGCTTGCCGCCGGCGCGGACGCACTTCTGCGACGAGGCGGCGGTGACATAGGGGCGGGTTTCGAGCCCGGTGAAGACGTTCTTGAACGGCACCATCCCGGCGTTGACGAACATCAAGGTCGGGTCGTTGTGCGGCACCAGCGGCGCCGACGCCACGCGAGCGTGGCCGTTGGCCTCGAAATAATCGAGAAAGCCGCGGCGGATGTCGTTGGTCGAAGTCATGTGCAGGGATGTAAATGCGATGCTGCATTGCGGCAAGGCGCGCTGTCCCTAACTCGCCGCGTAAGTTTAAATCAGAGTGCCGGGCCCAGCCTCTCCAATTCGTAAGCGAGGAATCCGCCTTCCCAGCTTCTCGACAGGGTTTTGAAGCGGTTGTGCATCGCCGCCTTGAGTTGCCGCTCGTCGACCCGCGTGTGATCCGGCTGCAGCGGCCACGGGCGCCGCGCCAGGCGATGGCGCAGCGTATCGGCGGCGGTCGCGATACCGTCCTGGTGCCAATCGATCGGAAACCGAACTTGGCGGGCGCTTCGCTCCTGCAGCCACAGGCGACCGACGTCGGCGATGGTCGGCTCCATGTCCTCGAGAACCACGAGCGCGCGGCCACCCGGCTTGAGCACTCGCCCAATTTCGCGGAGGCATTGGGTCGGATCGTCGGCGTGGTTGAAGCTCCACATCGCCAGTGCTCCGTCGAATTCGCCAGCCCCGAATGGGAGGTCTTCGCCGACTCCGACGGTGAAATGCGACTGGCCGCGGTGGAATTTGGCGGCGAACTCGCGCCATTGCGGCGCCTGCCAGGTCGCGCTTGGATCGACCACCCAATAATCGACGTGGTCGGGCAGGAAGCGGCGGGCGAGCCCGGCGCCGCCGCCGACGTCGATCACCCGGCCGTGGAATTGGGCGAGGCGCTCGGCATAAGCGCGGTGGTCCCACAGTAATTGCTGCTCGGCTTGCTCGAAACCTTCACCGAGGAGGTCGTCGTACCAGGCTTCCATGACCCTGAGCCGGTCGCGCCACTGATCCTCCATTGGCTCGTCCTCCTGCTCCGCCAATCCACGCCTTATAAGGCATGTTTTGCGTCCCGACATCGGGTCCGCAAGGGTCCGAGGCTGGTTGGCGCGCGGTCACTTGGCGACGATCTAATGGTCAGCGGCCGCTGGGCCAGACCGGCGGGCGCTTTTCAAGAAAGGCGCCAATCCCTTCCTCAGCGTCGCCCGACAGCAGGTTGTCGACCATTGCCCGCGAGGTCAGGTCGTAGGCGTCGGCCAGGCTTAGTCCGGCCTGCCGGCGAACGGCTTGCTTGCCCAACCTCACCGCGACCGGCGATTTGGCGGCGATTGACTGCGCGTACCCAGTGACGACGTCGGCCAGCTCAGCGTGCGGCACGACCCGGTTGACGAGGCCATAGTCGAGCGCCGTGGCGGCATCGATCATCGCGCCGGTCAGGAGCATGTCCATTGCCCGCTTGGCGCCGATGTTGCGCGTCAGCGCCACCGCCGGGGTGGCGCAGAACAGTCCGGCGTCGATGCCGTTAACCGCGAAGCGCGAGCGGTCGGAGGCGATCGCGAGGTCGCACGTGGCGACCAGTTGGCAACCGGCCGCTGTTGCGATCCCGTCGACCGCGGCGATGATCGGCCGCGGATGATCGACGATCAAAAGCATCAGCCGCGCGCACAGCGCAAAGGTCTGTTCGAAAAAGCCCCGCCCGCGATCGGCGTCGCCGCGATGTGACGTCATTTCCTTCAAGTCGTGCCCGGCGGAGAACAGGCCGCCCGCGGCGGCAATGACGATGACCCGAACGCTGTCGTCATCGCGCGCGGCATCGAGCTTCGCTCGCAACGCCTCGATCATTGCCATCGACAAGGCATTGGCCGGCGGATTGCGCAGCGTCAGGCGTAGGATTCCGCCAGCGCGCTCATGGCCAATCAATGGTGACCGGTTGCTGCTTTCAGCTGCGACGGCTCCGGGCACTGCGACTCCCTTCGTGAATGCGACCGGCAGGATAGCACGCCGGCCGGATCAGGCTGGAACGTAACTTAGCCGGACAACATCCTCGCCAACCCGGTCATGAGAAACCAGCCGCAGAGGCGGCCGCGGCCCGGCGAAATAGGGCTTGCCGTGTCCCAGCACGACCGGGTGCAAATAGATCCGATACTCATCGATCAGGCCGAGCCTGGTCAGGCTGCGCGCCAGGTCTGGTCCGGCGACTTCGATCTCCCCGTCGCGGCTGGCCTTGATCGCGCCGATCGCGCTGGCGAGATCGCCCTCGACCAGCGAGGCGTTGGGGCCGACCGCCGTCAGCGTGCGCGAGACGACCCATTTCGGCTGCCTGCGCCACGCCGCCGCAAACGCATGCTCCTCCGCGACCCAATCCGGCTGATCCTCGTCCCAGTAGCGCATGACCTCATAAATCTGGCGGCCGTAGATGCTGCCGGCCTGCCCCTCGGCCTCGGTGATGAAGTGGCGGAACAGGGTCGGACTGGGCGCAAACCGCAGATGGTCGACATAGCCGTCGAGCGACTGATTCATTCCGAACACGAGCTTCGCCATACGATCCATCTCCCGCCAAACTGCTCCCGCCGCAACGTTCAAACGCTGCTCACGGCGCGGGCCAAGCCGTTCGTCGAAAAATGATTTCGGCGAATGGCGGGCTCGCCAAAACAGCCATCGTATTCAAAGGTAAGGAGTTTCCATATGGTCAAGGGCCTGGTCGCAGTGACTCTTGGAGCGGCGATGAGCGCTTGCGCCGCTCAGCCAGCTGCGCCACCCGCGACGGCCGCGCGGTCGGCCACGACCACGCCGGCCGCTAAATCTCAGGCTCAGGCGCCGGGCCGCAAGGTGTGCAAAACCGTCGAGGACGAAACCACCGGCAGCAAGATTACCACGCGCCGGGTATGCCACGAAGTGGTCGACGGCGGGGCCAAGCAACCGCAGGCCGAATAGGCGGCGATGGTGTTCGGGTAAAACGCGCCCATCCTACTCGCACTGTTTGCCCTGGCAGCTTCCGCGCTGGGTCTGGACCCGTTCGATTTCCTGCCGGTTCTGCAGTCGCAGGTCGGCCCATTGCGCGCGGGTATGGCAAACCCGCCTCGTCGCCAGCCGGCTTCCGACCACTTCCTGCTTTTCGCAGATCATTTCGTTCGGGTCGCCGGCCCTGATCTTGGTCTGCGGGGTTTCGGCGGAAACGCCCGCCGACGCCGCCGTGATGAGCAGGAATGCGCAGCCCATTGAAGCCGGTGTCATGAAAGCCTCCCTACGATCGGTCCGCAATTCATAGTCTAATCCTCAAACTGTCGCCGCTGCAACGCGCGATACGACGGCCAGCAGGCCCCGTCCGCAGGCCGCCCAAGGCGCCCAGGAAAGAGATGAGGATTGCCGACATTCGAGGTCGGGAACAGTGGCAGGAAGCGACCCCCTGGGCCAAAAGTCATGGCGATCGAAGCCCACGGACGGTTTGAGCCTCAGTATTTCAACCGATGGCGATAGAGCCGGGGGATCGGCACTGTGCTAGCAGGGTGTCCCGTCCTTCGAGCGCAATGTCATGATCAGCGGCAGCCCGCGGGCCCATCGCCCAATCGCCCGGCGCAGAATCCGGTGGCGGCCGAGCCGCATGGCGGGCCTCGCTTTCGTCCTGATCGTGCTGATCGTCGGCCTGTTGTTCTGGAACCACGGGGCGTGGGCCCGCTGGCTGGTGGTGATCGGCGGCACCTTGTCGCTGGTCGGGCTGTCCGACCTGACCCAGACCAAACATTCGCTCAAACGCAATTATCCGGTCCTCGCCAATGTCCGCTGGCTGGCCGAGCTGGTCCGGCCGGAGCTGCGGCAATATCTGTTCGAGGCCGACGAGGAAGCGGTTCCGTTTTCGCGCAGCCAGCGCTCGCTGGTTTACATGCGATCCAAGGGCGAAGCCGGTGAACGGCCGTTCGGCACCCTGCTCGACGTCTATCTCGACGACTATGAGTTCATTGCCCATTCGACCTGCCCGGCGCCGCTGCCCGACCCGGCCACCTTCCGGATCACGATCGGCGGGCCGCACTGCGCCAAGCCCTACAGCGCGTCGGTGCTCAACATTTCGGCGATGAGTTTCGGGTCCCTGAGCGCCAACGCCATTCGAGCGCTCAATGCCGGTGCCGCCAAGGGCGGTTTCTACCACGATACCGGCGAGGGCAGCATCAGCCCCTATCACCGCGAATGCGGCGGCGACATCGTGTGGGAAATCGGCAGCGGCTATTTCGGCTGCCGCGACGACGACGGCCGGTTTGCGCCCGAGAAATTCGCCGCGCAGGCCCAGACCGACCAGGTCAAGATGATCGAGATCAAGCTTAGCCAGGGAGCCAAGCCGGGGCATGGCGGGATCCTTCCAGGGCCCAAGGTGACCCAGGAGATCGCAGATACGCGCGGCGTGGCGGTGGGCCGCGATTGCATCTCGCCCGCGCGGCACAGCGCCTTTTCGACCCCGCGCGAGCTGGTGATGTTCATCGGCCAGCTGCGCGACCTGTCGGGCGGCAAGCCGGTCGGGTTCAAGCTGTGCGTTGGGCTGCCGTGGGAATTCATGGGTATCGTCAAGGCAATGATCGAAACCGGCATTACTCCGGACTTCATCGTGGTCGACGGGTCCGAAGGCGGGACGGGAGCGGCGCCGACCGAATTTGCCGACCATATCGGCGCGCCGATGCGCGAGGGCTTGCTGTTCGTCCACAATGCGCTGGTCGGCGCGGGCGTGCGCGACATGATGCGGATCGGTGCCGCCGGGCGGATCATCAGCGCATTCGACATGGCGAGAGTGCTGGCGATCGGCGCCGATTGGGCCAATTCGGCGCGCGGCTTCATGTTCGCGCTGGGCTGCGTCCAGTCGCTGACCTGCAACACCAACCGCTGCCCGACCGGTGTCGCCACTCAGGACCTCGGCCGGCAGCGAGCGCTGGTCGTGACCGACAAGTCGGAGCGGGTCGCCAATTATCACCGGCTGACCATCCACGCCCTGGCCGAAATGCTCGCCGCGGCGGGGCTCAAGCATCCGGACGAGTTCACGCCGCACCATATGATCCGGCGGATCAGCTCGACCGAGATCCGACCGTTTTCGCTGCTCCACACCTTCCTGAAGCCTGGCGCGCTGCTCGACGGGAGTTGCGCCGACCCGATGTACAGCCACAATTGGGCGCGGGCGTCGGCCGATACGTTCGACCTGGTCCACCCCGTGCCGGCCGCCCCGGTCGCATCCTAGCAACCGGCGCAAGGCGCCTCGACGCGCCGCGCAGCGGGCGCTAATCGCGACCGATGGCCAAGCGTCCCGGTTCCACCATCCCACGCTACAAGCGGCGGCGACAACAGCGCTCGCTGGCTGGGCGGGTGGTCGGGTTCGTGGTCAAGGTGATCCTCATTTTCCTCGTCGGTTCGGTGCTGTGGGTGCTGGCCTATCGCTTCATCAACCCGCCGATCACGGCGACCATGATCGGCGACCTGGTCGCCGGGCGGGGCGCGAAGCGCGACTGGATGCCGATCGGCCAGATCGACCGCGACATGGTGCGGGCGGCAATCGCCGGCGAGGATAGCAAATTCTGCAGTCACAACGGGTTCGACTTCAAAGCGATCGAAAACGCAATGCAGCGCAATGCCTCGGGCGGACGCATCCGCGGCGGATCGACGATCAGCCAGCAGACCGCCAAGAACGCCTTCCTGTGGCAAAGCGGCGGCTATGTGCGCAAGGGGCTCGAGGCGTGGTTCACGGTGCTCGAGGAAGCGCTGTGGCCCAAACAAAGGATTATGGAAGTCTATCTCAACCTGGCCGAGACCGGCATCGGCACTTATGGCGCCAACGCCGGGTCGCAGCGCTATTTCGGCCATGATGCGAGCGCGATGAGCCGGATCGAGGCGGCGCGCATCGCCGCCGTGCTGCCGCTGCCCAAGGAACGCGGCGCGGTCGCTCCCAAGGGCTTCACCCGGCGCTATGGCGGGACCATCGCGGCAAGGGTCGGCGCGGTCGCGCGCGACGGGCTCGATGCCTGCGTCTATCGCGGCACGATCCCGCCCAAGGACAAGACGCCGCCGCCAAGCCGCGCGCCGCGGGCCCTGCCGGGCGAGGAATATGAGACCGCCAAGCCGCTTCCGCCGCTGGAAAATGTGGTCGAGGAATTGCCCGCGGCGGAGCCCGGGCTGACGGTGCATGAAACGGCGCCTGCGACCGAGCCGCAAGCGACGCCGGCCGAGCCGGCCAATCAGGTTGAATCGGCGCCGGTAGTGGAGCCCGCCGGCAACGGTCTGTAGCTCGGCAGGCTAGCCGACCAGCGCCAGTTTCGGCGGTTCCTGGACCGACAGGTCGACCGTGCCTTCGCCGGTGATTCGCTCGACGCTGGCGGCAAGCTCGGCGTCGAGCAGATAATCGCGGCCGACCAGAACGGTCGCCTGGCCGCCGGCTTCGAGCGGGATGATGAAGCGGATCGCGCCGGTCCCGCCGTGGGCCCCGGTCAGCGCGCGGGTCAGGCGCAGCACGGTTTCGGTTTCGGCGACGCGCACGACCATTTCGAGCCGGGTACGCTTGGCTAGCGCGTCCAGCGGCTGGAAGCGCTTAACCGTGACCCGCGGCAGTTCGTCGCCCGGGCGCCGGTCGAGTTCGACCGTCATTAGGCCGCAGCCGCCCGACTTGACCGCCGCTTCGAGCGCCGCGCACGGCTCTTCGTCGAACGCGGTGGCGACATATTGGCCGGACGAATCACTCAGCGTCGCCATCAGATAGCGGCGCCCGCGGGCCGAAGTGCGCCAGCGCGCCTCCTCGACCAGCCCGGCGATCATTGCGGCCGAGCGGCCGCCGTCGGCCGGCGCCGGCAGCGACGCCAGTTCGGCGAACGTGCGGACCCGGTGCGCGGCGAGCAGATGTTTCTGCGAGTCGACCGGGTGGGCCGAGAAATAGAAGCCGAAGGCATCTCGCTCGGCCGCCATCCGCTGGGCCAGGGTCCACGCCGCATCGCGCGGCAGGCGGATCGGCGCGACGCTGGCGTGGCCTTCCCCGCCGAACAATGCGGCCTGCCCGCTTGAGCGCTCGTCGGCGGCGCTGACGGCATGGGCGAGCAGGGTTTCGGCCGCCGCGAACAGCGCCGCGCGATCGGGCGCGAGGGTGTCGAACGCACCGGCCGCGGCGAGGCTTTCGATCTGGCGCCGGT
>JBDSGH010000162.1:0-4763 GCA_039919095.1 Sphingomicrobium sp.
GTCGCCGCGGCGACTGGACTGATGGTCCCCGACCAGGTTGAGCACGCCGTGGCCCATCAGCGTCCAGCCGCCCGCCTGGCGCATCAGCCCGGCGTGCTCGGACGTGTCGGGCTGCCACGCGGTGCCCGAGGCCTCGCGAGTCATGGGGTAGCGACCGAGCACGGCGGTCATCGCCGAGTGGCCGGCGTGGTCCATGCCGGCCATGCTGGGCATGTCCGGCATGCCGGGCTGTTGCGCGCCACCTCCGACCGGCGGCGAATGATCCATCTGCGAATGGTCAACCGCCGCCGGCGCGTCCGGTGCGGGCGTGGCCACGGGTTCTTCAGGCATGACCATGGCGCCATGGTCCATGGCCGAATGATCGACCGCTTCGCCTGGCGGCGCGGCGACTTGCGTGGGGTCGGCTGGCGAAGGTCGGGAGGCGGCTGTTTTTGCCGACGGCCTGGGGGTCGCCGCGTGTTTGGCCGGAGCCGTTTTCTTGGCGGCCTTTTTCTTGACCGCCGGCTTCTTCGCCGCCGGCTTGGGCGCGGGCATGGTCATGCCGGGCATCGTCATGCCGGACATCGATCCGGAATGCTGAGCCAAGGCCGGCGTCGAAAGCCACGCCAGCGGGATGGCGCTCGCCGTGAGGAGAAATTTCAAGTTCAAGACAATCTCCACGTCGAGTGAACGCAGCCCGACAAGCGGCGTTCACAAGACTTCGATTCGGGTGGGAAAAAGAGGCGCCGCAGAGAAGCGGCGCCTCCCTTCAACTAACGGCCGGTGCCATGTCCGGAATGCTCGGCGCCATGGCCGTCGCCATGCATCTCGCCGCAATCCATCTTATGGTCGCCTCTGGCCATGTCGTCGCAGCAGCAATGGTGGCCCTGCGGCATCCCCTGGTGCTGGTGTTCCGCTGGCGGCGCCGGATTGGCGGGCGTGGCGGGAGCGGCCGCGGCAAGGGCCGCGGCGATCATCATAATCATCGTGCAATCTCCTGAAATTCGAATTGAAAAATCGAACGTCAGGAAAGCTTTGGAGGGGGTGTGGCGGTTTCCGGCTGGAGGCCTACACTGCGCTCGGCAAGGGGGCGCACGGTTGGCAGGCTCACGGCTGGAGCAGGGTCGCTGATCCTCGCTTGCTCGGCGATCAGCATCGAACAGCCCATGGCGCAGTCGACGGCATGACCGGCGGTATTTCCGGCTGGCCGGCTGTGGTGCTCGGCGCATGGCATGGCACTGGTGCTCGTCGGTGCGAGCCCCACAGGACCAGCCATCGCCGCGCTCATGCCGAACGGCATCAGCGCCAGCGCGAGCAGGGTCAGCACCCTCAGGATCATCGCGGGCATGGTCGGGAGATAGTGCGCCGCCGCCGGGCTGGCAATCGTGGAGAAACCAACCGTCTCAGGCCGGGCCGCGCTCGCTCAAGAACCGCATCAGCTCGGCAAGGGTCGATTCCATCTGGTCCTGCATCTGGCTGACCAGCTCGTTCTCGCGCATCCCGAGATGGTCGAGCGGCTTGGAATAGCTGTCGGAAAAAGCCTTGAGGTCGTCGCGGTCGAGGATCCCGCGGGCGACCAGCTTGGCGATGATCACCAACAGGCCGTTGGTGTTGGCGATCGTGCCAGCGACCAGCGCTTCGTCGACCATCGACAATCGGCTGTCGCGTTCGGCCTCATTTTCCGTGGTCGAAGTCATCACCGCTTTTTCGGCCCACCGTGCGCGCTCGGCAAGGGTTCAATCGATGTATTTTCCAAGCTCGGCCCACAGCTGCGCCTTTTCCCTCCACGGTCTGGTGTTGGCGGCGCTTGATGATGGCAGGTCGATCAGGTGGAGCGTCTCGCTGGCGCCGAGCAAGCGTCGGCCCACTGCTGCCGCCGCCTGCCCGTTAAACGCAACGGCCCGGATCTCCGGGAAATCGTCGAGCAGTTGCTCAAGCGGGTTATGGTTGGCCAGGCGGATCGACTGATCGAGGCTGCCTGGGCGGCTGGCCGAGGCGATCACGTCCCACAACCCGATATACCGTTCGGCCAGGCGCTCGAGCCGCCGGCCATAGGACATTGAAGGCAAATCCTCGCCGATCGCCGCGCCCAGCAGCCGCCAGAACTGATTGGTCGGATGGGCATAATATCGTGCTGCGGCGAGCGACGCGTCACCCGGCAGGCTGCCGAGGATGAACAATCGAGCATCCGCCCGTGCGATCCGCGCCAGCCCGACCTTGATGCCGTTCATCGCGCTCGAGCACCCCTTGACCATCCGTTGCTTGCCCGCGTTGCCGCCTTTGCGTTTGCCCGACGCGCCGTTAAGTGCATGGCCGGTGCAGCCGAGCGAACTTCGCATTGCCCTGTTTTCAGGCAATTACAATTATGTGCGGGACGGCGCCAACCAGGCGCTCAACCGGCTGGTTGACTATCTATTGCGGCAGGGGGCGCAGGTCCGGGTCTATTCGCCGACGGTGGCCAATCCGGCGTTCAAGGCGACCGGGCACCTGGTCAGCGTACCGTCGGTCCCGATCCCGCTTCGGCCCGAATATCGAATCCCACTCGCACTGACCCCGAGCATCCGGCGGGATCTCGCCGAGTTTGCACCGAACATCGTCCATATCGCCAGCCCGGACATCGTCGCCCACCGCGCGGTCAGCTGGGCGCGCGCGCGGAACATTACGACGATCGCGTCGATCCACACGCGGTTTGAAACCTATCTTGCTTATTATCATCTCGAATTCCTCGAGCCGAGCGTGCGCGCGATCATGCGCCGGCTCTATCGCCGCTGCGACGCAATCCTCGCCCCGGCCGACTCGATGGCGGCGGTGCTTCGCGCACAACGCATGAATCGCGACATCTCGATCTGGACCCGGGGCGTCGACCGCGAACAATTCCGCCCCGACCGGCGCGATCTGGAGTGGCGGCGTGGCCTTGGGATCGAAGATGGCGCGCTGGTGATCTGCTTCCTTGGCCGCCTGGTGATGGAAAAGGGACTCGACGTGTTCGCCGACGCGATCGACGCGTTGGCCAAACGCAAGGTCAAGTACAGGGTATTGGTCATCGGCCAAGGGCCTGCGCGCGGATGGTTCGAGCAGCGCTTGCCCGATGCGATATTCGTTGGCCAGCAGACCGGCAACGACCTCGCCCGCGCACTGGCCACCAGCGACGTGCTGCTCAACCCGTCAATCACCGAGGCATTCGGCAACGTCACGTTGGAAGCGATGGCTTGCGCCCTGCCCGTCGTGGCGGCGCTAGCGATTGGGGCGACGAATCTCGTCCGTGACGGGGAGACCGGGGTACTGGTCGAGCCGAGCGACACCGGGGCCTTCGCCGACGCGCTTGAAGCCTATGCAAGCGACCCCGAGCTTCGCCGCCGCCATGGCGAAGCCGGCCTAGAAGACGCCAAGACCAGGGACTGGGACCGGATCAATTCGGCGGTCGTCCGGACCTACCAGCGGGTGATCGAAAAGCGCGCGCGGCTGGCCCGGATGACCAGCCGCTGACGCCAGGCTTCACTTGACCCGTTCGATCCGCTGGGCTGCCTCGTCCAGGATGGTGGCGATTTCGTGCAGCAAATCCTCGTCGATCCCGTCGCGGCCGATGCGGTGCTTGAGAGCGGTCATCAGATTGCCGACCGCCCGGCCGATCGGCGGCCCGCCCGAGCTGGCTTCATTGGGAGCGAACTCCTCGGCCAGCCGCTCGAACAAAGCTTCGACCTCGTCCGCTTTCTCGTCGAGCATCTTGCGTCCCTCGGCGGTGACCTGGAACGGCTTGCGCGGGCCCTTCTCCTTGGCTTCCTCGATCAGGTCCATGTCCTGAAGCAGAGTCAGCGTCGGATATATCACGCCCGGGCTTGGGGCATATTCGCCGCCGGTCAACTCCTCGATAGCGCGGATCAGATCATAGCCGTGGCGCGGCTCGTCGGCGATCAGCTTGAGCAGCACCAGCCGCAGCTCGCCCGTTCCGAACATGCGCCGGCGGCCGCGTCGACCACGCCCGCCGCGCGGCGGCCCGTCGCCGAAATCGATATGGAATGGTCCCCAGTCGCCGCCCCAGCCGCGACCGCCGCGCATTGCGAACAGGCCTTCGGGGAGGTTGAACTCGAACTCGCCGCGCGGCCCGCAGCCGTGCCAATGTTTACGTGACATCTATGTATTTCCTTCTTAGATGTGTCGCAGATATATCTTAGATGCATCTTTGACAAGAGGATCCGTGCAATTTTGTATTCGGATATTATGAGCGGCTGCGATGGCTGACCTGTTCGCTGACGAGGAAACCAAACGGCAGCCGGCGGTTGCCGCGCCCGATGCTCCGCTGGCCGACCGCCTGCGACCGGCCGTCCTCGAGCAGGTCGTCGGCCAGGATCACCTGACCGGGGCCGACGGCGCGATCGGGCGGATGGTCGCGGCCGGCAAGCTGTCGTCGATGATCCTGTGGGGACCGCCAGGCACCGGCAAGACCACCATCGCGCGCCTGCTGGCCGACGCAGTGGGCATGCGCTTCGTGGCGATTTCGGCGGTGTTCTCAGGTGTCGCCGACTTGAAGAAGCTGTTCGCCGAGGCCCATCAGATGGCCAAGGCCAGCCAGCGCACCCTGCTCTTCGTCGACGAGATCCACCGCTTCAATCGCGCCCAGCAGGACGGCTTCCTGCCCTATGTCGAGGACGGCACCGTCACCTTGGTCGGAGCGACCACCGAGAATCCGAGCTTCGAATTGAACGCGGCTTTGCTGTCGCGCTGCCAGGTGCTGATTCTGCGCCGCCTCGACCATCGCGCGCTTGAAACGCTGATCGAGCGCGCCG
>JBDSGH010000163.1:0-5518 GCA_039919095.1 Sphingomicrobium sp.
GGCTTCTGGCTGGTCTACGCGGTGACGGTCGCTGCGCGGGCGCTGCTCGGCTCCGACCCGGCGACGATGCTGCAGAACAAGCTGATCATCATCAGCATCGGCATCGTCATCACCGGCCTGGTCTATCTCGCCATCGCTTTGCTCGCCGGGCGCTCATCCATCCGCCGCAAGGCGATCGTCGCCGGCCTAGCCTCGCTGGTCGCGGCATCTGGAATGGCGGCGCTGATGGTCGGCAGCGAAGACCATATGCGCGAGAGCAAGGAGGAGTTTCGCTACCAGGCGCGCGAAGGCTTCGTCCTGATCGAGAAAGGCCACACTATCCGCATCGAGCGCGCGGCCGCCGATCCGCTGGTGCTGACCATGCCGCTGGTCGGCCAGCTCGACGCCAACAAGCGCTTCCGCTTCGCCGCCGACACGGCGGTGGTGTGGCTGTTCTTCTTCGCCGCGTGGAGCGCGTTCTACCTCGCCACATTGGCGCAGTCCGAAGCGCTCGGCGCGCGTCGCCGCGTGGCCGAAGCGGAAAGCGCGGCGCGCTCGGCTCAGGTCCGCGCCTTGCGCTACCAGGTCAATCCGCACTTCCTGTTCAACACACTCAATTCCTTGTCGTCGCTGGTCATGTCGGGGCGTCCGCAGGAAGCCGAAGAAATGATCCTCAAGCTGTCGACGTTCTTCCGCTCGAGCCTGTCGCTCGACCCGTCGGCCGACGTCACCCTGGCCGAGGAAATCGCGCTGCAGCGGCTCTACCTCGATATCGAGCGGGTCCGCTTCCCGCGCCGGCTCAAGGTCGAGATCGATGTCCCGGCCAATCTTGAAAGTGCGCGGCTGCCGGCTCTGATCCTCCAGCCGGTGGTCGAGAATGCGATCAAATACGGGGTCTCGCCGACGCGCGAGAAGGTCGTGCTGCGGATTTCCGCGCAGGAAGCCGGGCCGGGCCGGGTGACGGTCGAAGTGACCAATACCGGCAAGCAATCGAAGCGCCGCGCCGACGAAACCCACGAAGGCACCGGGGTCGGCCTCGGCAATGTCTGCGAGCGTCTCCGGGCGCGCTTCGGCAATGCCGCGCAATGCACATTTGGTCCATCTGATGATGGCGGCTATCGTGTCGTGATGACGCTGCCGTTGGATCGGACTGATGGATGAAATCGCCGCGTTAAAAGTCCTGATTGCTGACGACGAGCCGCTTGCGGCGGAGCGGCTGCAACTGCTGCTTGCGCGCTGCAACGGAATCGACCTGGTCGGCACTGCGAGCGACGGCGAAAGCGCGGTCCGCATGGCCGAAGCCTTGTCGCCCGACGTGCTGTTGCTCGACATCGCCATGCCCGGCCTCGACGGGATCGACGTGGCGCGCGCCATTGCCACTCCGCAATCGTCGCCGGCGGTGGTGTTCGTGACCGCGTTCGACCAGTTCGCGGTGGCCGCGTTCGAAGTGGCGGCGGTCGATTATCTAATGAAGCCGGTCGAACCGAGCCGGCTCGAGCGCGCGCTCGACCGCGCCCGCGCCTACGTCCGGCAGCGCCGCGACGAGCCTGGCCGGGCACCGTCAAAATCGTCGCAATGGCTCGATGAATTCTGGGCTTCGGACCTGACCGGCCTGGTCCGCATCGCGTCGCGCGACGTCGACCGGGTGTCGGCCGAACGCGATTATATGCGGCTCCACGTCGGCCGCCGCAGCTGGCTGATCCATCATTCGATGGCGGCGCTGGAAGACGGCCTCGATCCCGAACTGTTCGTTCGGCTGCATCGCTCGGCGATCGTTCGCCGCGACTACATCACCGGCTTCACCCGCAACCCGTCGGGCCGCTGGATTGCACGTCTCGCCGACGGCGGCGAACAACCGGTCGGCCGGCTTTATTCGGATCGAGTGCGGAGTATCGCCGGCCGCTAGCTGCCAACGTGCCGGTCATCAGAGCCGGCTGTGATCTGGCAAACGAAAAGCTTCCCGCCGCAACGCAACCCGGCGGGGAGCTTCCTGAGTTTAGCCACGATACGAACGGTTCTTGGCGTTCGATGCGAGCCGGAGCGACGCCACGCTGGCATGGGCGCTGGCGAAGCAATAGGCTTCCATCGCCCGGCGGTCGGCGCCGCGCATTCCGCGTTCGGTGCACATCTGGCCGATCGCGCGCCCGATCCGCGCACTCAATTTGTGCTGACTGCCGGTGACGGTCAGGTCGAGATCGCCAACCGAAACGCTCGCGCTGGCCGCGGTCTGGGCCGACGCAACCGTTGGGACGAGCAGCAACGCCGAGGTCGCCACCGCCGCAAGCATTACGAGAACTTTCATGTTCAACTCCATATTCGACCCGAAACATGGCCCTCCTGAAAGCGGAGGTTGCCGTTCGCGTCGCCCGACCCTGCTACGCACAAGCGCCGCCGCAATCCGCTCCCGCTCGACCAAAGCGCGGCGGCGGTCGGCAGTCGTTACGGGTTTGCGACGAAGGCCGTTGGTGGACGGCCCAATCGACAAACGACGGGTGGGGAAAAGGTCAGGCGGGCGGTTTGGCGGGCGCCGTTTCGGGCTCCCCGGCGGCGACCGAGCGGTCGACCGCGGCGGTCATCGCGACGTCGAGCGTGACGTTGCCGAGTGTGCGGAAGATGTCCGGCACCATCTCGACCGCGACCAGCAAGGCGAGCGGCGCGATCGGTACCCCGAGCGCCATTGCGATCGGCGCGATCGAACTGATGAAGCTGACTTCGCCGGGCAGGCTGACCGCGCCGTAGCTGATCACTGCCGCAACCGCGGTCGCGGCGATCATCTGGCCGGTGCTCGGTTCGATACCGAGCCAGTGCGCGATATAGAAAGCAACCGCGACATTCATCGCCGGCCCGGTCGCCCGGAACAGCGCCACCGCCATCGGCAGCGAGACGTCGGCGACCTGGTCGCGGATGCCCATCACCCGTGCCGCGGCGAGCATCGTTGGGAGCGACGCCAACGACGAGCGGGTCGAGATCGCAACGCTCTGCGGCGCGATCATCGCCCGCGTAAAACCGCCCAGGCTTGTGCGGCCGGCGAACGCCGCCAGCGGATAGCCGGCCAGCGTCACCAACACACCGATCACCGAGATCAACACGATGTAATGGGCCAAGGCCGCGAAGGCCGCGCCGCCGGCGCTGGCGCCGACCGTGGAAGCCAGCGCAAACACGCCCAGCGGAGCGATCCACAGCACCCAGCCGATGACCAGCAACAGCGTGTCGCTGACCGCTTCGAAAAAGCCGACCAGCAAGCGCCGCCGCTCGACCGCGATCCGCGCCGCGGCCAGTGCGAACAGCAGAGAGAACACGACCAGCGGCAGCACATCGCCGTTCGACGCCGCGGCGACGACATTGCCTGGAATGATCTCGCGGAAGAAATCCATCACGCCCGGCACCGGCGGCGCGGCGGTCGCCTGGTCGATCCCGGCGAGGCCGGCGCGAAGAGCCTCGGCAGCCGATTGCGGGAGCGGGAACAGCCCGAGCAGGAACTGGATCATCAGCGTCCCGAAGATCGCCGAGGAGGTGCACACGATCACCACCCACAGCACCGTCCGGCCGGCGATCCGGCCGGCCCGCGCCGCCTCGGCACCCTGGGCCACGCCGGTCACCAGCAAGGCCACGATGAGCGGGATGACGGTCATCTTGAGGGCGTTGAGCCACAGCCCGCCGATCATGTTCGAGGCTTGCAGCGCAGGCTCGCGCAGGCCGTCGCCAAGCGCCGCCGCGCCGGCTCCGGCGAACAGTCCGAGCAACAGCGCCAGCAGCACGTAATAAGCGCGTCCGCCGCGGACGCTCCTGGCGGCTACATCTTCGGGGCTGGCGTGCGGCTCGGCTGCGCTCAACGCGGCTTCCTGAAGCGATAGACGACGCGGTCGGTCTTGCCCCGGATCGCCGGGTCGAACACCAGCAGGGTGTGGTCGTCGGCCGGGTTGCGCAGGAAGTTGCGAACCCCGACCAGCTCGAAGCCGGCGCGCTGGAAGTCGGCCTTGATCACCTCGGGATCGATCCGGTGGAGCTTCTCGACCGTCGCCCTGGTGTCGCCGTTGGGCAATGCGACATGGTCGATGATGCCGACCGTCGCGCCCGGCTTCATCGCCGCGAACAGCGTCTTGAGCCAGGCGTCGGGCTCCATCCGCACGACCTTGAGCTCCGCGTCCTGCCAATAAACGTCATGGTAATCGAGATTCATGATCAGGAAGTCGTAGGCGTTGGTGCCAAGCTCGGGCGCTTCGAACGGACTGGTGATCAGCGACACGTTCTTCTGCCGCTTGGCGAAGTCGGCAAAGCCTTTGCGCCGGTCATCCTTGAGGAACTGGGTCGGCTGCCACACCACGACCTTGCCGGTCGGCCCGACCGCGCGGGCCATGATCTCCGACCAATATTGGTTGGCGCCGAACATATCGAGCACGTGGCTGCCGCGCTTGAGGCCGAAGAAGGTCAGCACCTCGGCCGGCTTGCGCTGTTCGTCGAGCTTGATGTTGTCGGCGGTGCGGCCCGGGGCGGCGACCGCCGCCGCGACATCGGCCGGTGCGCCCGGCGCCGCGCCTGCCGGTGCTGCCGTCAGCGCCAGTGCCACCGTGACCAGCAATGCGTGATGTTTCATGCGACCCTCCATCGGCTCAAACGAGCGTTCTCATACCATGCCGATTGGCCTGCGCCAGCGGGACTTGGCAATGACTTGCGCGGTGCCGGTTTCGCGCTAGATTTCGCGCCTCGTCAGCGGTTTTCTTGGGGGAGAAATTCGAATGGCCACCGTCGCCGCCTCGCCCGCCGACCGCCGCTCGGCCGAGCGCAAATTCTATTCGCGCATGGCGGTGGTGCTAGTGCTGGTGGTGCTCCTCGCCTTCTCCCCCAGTTTTTACCTGCGCGGAGTGGTGCCGGCCTATCCGCGGCCCAACCCGACACTGCCAGTTTCGGTGCTGGTCCATGGCAGCCTGTTCACGCTGTGGATGCTGGTATTTGTGGCTCAGACCCAGCTCGTCTCTGCCGGCCGCACCGACCTCCACATGAAGCTCGGCAAGGGTTCGATGGTGCTCGCGCTGGCAATCATTCCGATGATGTACCTGACCAGCGTGTGGCAGGTGGCCCGCGCCAACCAGCCGCCGTTCACCGACCCGCTCAACTGGACCGCCATCCCGCTCGCCGCGATCCCGGCTTATGGGCTGATGGTGTGGCTGGGGTGGCAGCGGCGCAAGCAGGCGCAGTGGCACAAACGGGCGATGCTCGCCGCGGGCATCCTGGTCGTAATGGGTCCCTCTGTCGGCCGCCTGCCGATTGCCCCGCCGACGCTCGGCGGGTTCGCCTTCCAGCTACTGATCGGGTTGATGCTGTTCGTCCCGCTGGTGATCTGGGATCGGCGCAGCCTCGGCCACCTCCATCCGGCCACCAAGCTCGCAATCGCGGTCGGCGTGACCTCGGCCTATTTGCCGCTGCTGCTGATCGCGACCAACAGCTGGGCGCCAATCGCCAGGCACCTTCCGGGGATCTAGGCCGCCGCTACCCTGCCCGCGCGCTCGGCCGCCATCGACTGGACGATCTTGAGCGCTTG
>JBDSGH010000164.1:0-2832 GCA_039919095.1 Sphingomicrobium sp.
TCGCCGCCGGCGGCAAGTCGCACCGGACCTTGCCGAAGGACGTCCAGTTCCACCCGGTCAGCAGCCGGCCGATCCACGTCGACTTCCTGCGCATCGGCGAGCACAGCCAGCTCACCGTGGCGATCCCAGTCCGCTTCGACCATGAGGAAGAATCGCCCGGCATCAAGCGCGGCGGCGTGCTCAACATCGTTCAGCACGAGCTCGAGCTGGTGTGCGACGCGGCCCACATTCCGGACGAGATCCACATCAGCCTCGCCGGCCTCGACATCGGCGATTCGATCCACATCAGCTCGGTCAAGCTGCCCGAAGGCACCAAGGCCGCGATCGACGACCGCGACTTCACCGTCGCGACCATCGTCGCTCCGTCGGCGATGAAGGCCGAGGAAGCCGATGCCGCCGCTGCTGCTGCTGCGGACGAGGTCACGACCACCGGCGATGAAGATGGCGAAGGCGACGCCGAAGCCGACGGCGAGGGCAGCAGCGACAGCTGATCCCCTTCCGCTTAGTCACTCCAACCAGCCGCCCGCCCTCTTCGTGAGAGCGGGCGGTTTCTTTTTGGCCGGGTGACACGCTAGGAGGCCGCGATGCAGATCTGGGCCGGCCTCGGCAATCCCGGCGCAAGCTACGCGCTCCACCGCCACAACGTCGGCTATATGGCGGCCGACGTGATCGCCGCGGCGCATGGCTTCGGGCCG
The DNA here is from genome assembly GCA_039919095.1 of Sphingomicrobium sp. Classification (GTDB taxonomy): domain Bacteria; phylum Pseudomonadota; class Alphaproteobacteria; order Sphingomonadales; family Sphingomonadaceae; genus Sphingomicrobium. Next base: position 696 of record JBDSGH010000164.1, read on the forward strand.
TGGCAGAAGAAGTTCCGCAGCCTGATCGCTGACGGCCGGATCGGCCGCCACCGCGTCGTGCTGATCAAGCCGCAGACCTTCATGAACGACAGCGGCGACGCGGCCCAGCAGGCGCTGCGCTTCTACAAATTGGAGGTCGAGACGCTGACCGCGTTCCACGATGAGCTCGACCTGGCGCCGATGAAGGTCAAGGTGAAGGTCGGCGGCGGCACCGCGGGCCATAACGGGCTGCGCTCGATCGACGCCGCGCTCGGCCCCGATTTCCGCCGCGTGCGGATCGGCATCGGCCACCCCGGCCACAAGGACAAGGTGACCAATTACGTGCTCGGCAATTACGCCAAGTCGGAGATGGAGCCGCTGTCCGACCTGCTCGCCGCGATCGCCGACGAGGCGCAATGGCTGGCCGACTGCGACGATGCCCGCTTCATGAGCGAAGTCGCGCTGAGGTTGCAGCAGGACTAGCCGACGGCGGCACCGATCGGGCGTGATCGGCCACCTGTTGGTCGCCCCGCCACAACCGACACTCGCGCCGGACACTGCTCCCTTCCCGATTGGATGTCGGGGAAGTAACGACGAACCATGGCCCGCACTTTGTTTGTCACGCCGCTCTACGAAGCCGAGCTGGGCGAGCCTGCGCTGCTGGCCGAACTCGCTCACTCGATCCGCACCCTCGCCGCCGATGATCGCGCCGGCGCGCGCTGGAGCCGCGAACACGGTTACCGCGGCTACACCAGCTACGCCTCGCTCAACGACCTCACCACGCGCGACCCGGCGTTCGCCGACCTCGCCCGCCTGCTCACCCGTCACGCCACAGCTTTCGCCAAGGATTGCGCCTTCGACCTGGCGCGCAAGCCACGGCTCGACAGCCTGTGGGTCAATATGTTGAAAAGCGGTGGGCAGCATGAGGGACACATTCACCCGCACAGCATCCTCTCGGGCACCGTCTACGTCGAAGCGTCAATCGGTTCGGGCGCGATCCGCTTCGAGGATCCGCGGCTCGGCCTGATGATGGCCGCTCCGCCCCGCCGCGCCAACGCCGCGGCCGAACTCCAGTCGTTCGTGACCGTCGAGCCGCGCCCCGGCGTGCTGCTTTTGTGGGAAAGCTGGTTGCGCCACGCCGTGCTGGCCGGCGCCGGCCGCGGCGAGCGCTTGAGCATCTCGTTCAATTTCGCCTGATTCGTCACCCCGGACTTGATCCGGCGCCCGCCTTCCTTACTAGGCCGCAAGCACCCAGGCGGATCGCGGCTCGAGGCCGGGATGACGGCCTCACGGGCTCCGGAGATCATATGGGCTTTCGCTGCGGCATCGTCGGCTTGCCGAATGTTGGAAAATCGACGCTGTTCAACGCGCTGACCGAAACCGCGGCGGCGCAGGCGGCCAATTACCCGTTCTGCACGATCGAGCCCAACGTCGGCCGGGTCGCAGTGCCCGACGAGCGGCTCGACAAGATCCGCGCGATCGCCGGCTCGGCCCAGGAGATCGAGACCCAGATCGAGTTCGTCGACATCGCCGGGCTGGTCCGCGGCGCCAGCCAGGGCGAAGGGCTTGGCAACCAGTTCCTCGCCAACATCCGCGAGGTCGACGCGGTAGTCCACGTGCTGCGCTGCTTCGAAGGCGGCGACGTGACCCATGTCGAAGGCCGGGTCGACCCGATCGCCGACGCCGAGACGGTCGAGACCGAGCTCATGCTGGCCGACCTCGACAGCCTTGAGCGGCGTGTCCCCAACCTCGCCAAGAAAGCCCTGCAGGGCGACAAGGAAGCCAAGGTCGAGGCTTCGGTGCTGGGCCAGGCGCTCGAGCTGCTGCGCGCCTCCAAGCCGGCGCGGCTGACCAGGCCCAAGGACGCCGACGAGCAACGCGCGCTCGACCGCGCCCAGCTGCTGACCGCCAAACCGGTACTGTACGTCTGCAACGTCGATGAGAGCGACGCCGCCGACGGCAACGCCTTGTCCGCCCGCGTATTCGAAATGGCCAAGTCGGTCGGCGCCGGCGCGGTTGTCATCTCGGCCGCGATCGAAGCCGAGATCGCCACCCTCGACGAAGCCGACCGGGCCGCCTTTTTGGCCGACTTGGGGCTTCAGGAAACTGGCCTGACCCGGGTCATTCGCGCTGGATATCAATTGCTTGGCCTGATCAC
>JBDSGH010000165.1:0-4417 GCA_039919095.1 Sphingomicrobium sp.
GCAGGTGCCAGTCGAAGTAATGCAGCTCCTTGGTTTTGGGCATGAAGATTTGCGGATGATGGCGCAGGTTGGTGTGCAGCCAACTCGTGCCCGCTTTCTGGGCGCCGATCCCGAGGAAGTTGGGGAACGTCAGGCCGCTTTTGAAGGCAATACTGCGCGAATGTAACTGCGCGCGAAAATAGCCGACCGTCTTCCGCCCGATTTTGCGGACTCGAGCATTGATCGCGGACGTATCTCCATCACTCATGGCGCTGCCCCAAAGTCGTGACCTTTAGTCGTGACCCTTAGTCCAGCCAGGACAAGGTTCCGGGTCAAGCCAGTAGCCCACGTCTGTCCCATTTTGCCCCAGGGCCGACGGCGAGATTGTACGAGATGGAAGCTTTGATAGCAAAAATGGATAGAGAGCAGGGACCAGGGGTGCCCGGGCTCGGTTTTTCCCAGAATAGTTGGGCGCGCTCTCAAGCTCTCGAAAACGGATACTGGAAACCGCCGCCGCATCGCCCGTTGCGGCGCGGGCTGGTTGTGGCTTACACCGGCTTTGTCCATCAGCCAGACACGGAGACTCCAATGGCAGCGAGTTCAGTATGGGGCGCGGCTTTGGCCGTTGCCATGCTCTTGACGAGCCCCGCGGCGGCAAATCCGCCGGCAGCCGCACCGGCAGGCGCAAAAGCCGACCCTGCGAATGAAGTGGTATGCGAACGCCAGGAAGTCATCGGCAGCCGTCTCGCCACCAAGCGCGAGTGCCATACCCGGGCGCAATGGGCCGACCAGCGGCTGCAGGAGCGGCAGAATATCGAACGCGCGCAAACTCAGCGCGGCAGTTGCGATGCCAAGGCCTGCCAATAAGGCTTGAGCGGTCGCCGCCTCGGGGCGGAGTCACAATACCCGTGATGCGCAGGGTCCGCCGGATGGTGCGCCGGGCGCGGGTTTCTGCGGAGGGCATGATGCGCGCAACATGGGTGGTTATTGGCGCTGCTGTGTTCACCTCGGGCAGCGCTTTGGCGATGGGTGATCCGGCGCTGGCGCCGGTCGCGGTCGCGCCACAGCCGATCGTGGTCGAAGGCCAGAAGCCGGACCAGGACAGACCGGTCTGCCGGACCGAGCGGTCGCTCGGCAGCCGGGTGGTCAAGCGGGTCTGCCAGACCGCCGCCGAACGGCGCAAGGCGGAGCTCGACGCGCGCGCCAACATCAAGCTTGGCAGCGGCCGCAAGGGCCAAACCACCGAGGCGTTCAAACTCCCGGGAGAATGAGCCGCATGTCGCCGCCCGCTAAGCGGCGGCGGGTTTGTCCCCGGGCGCGATGACCGTCAGCGCGCCAGGGCGGATGCGGAAGTCGAGCGGGGTTGCGACCTGCTGGGTTTCGCCGTCGATCGCCAGCGTCAGATGCGTTCGGCGGCTGGCGACGCGTAAGCGGGTGACGTCGTCGAGCCGGATCATGTCATCGTTGCGGACCCGCCCGACGAGCACGCGCAGGGTCGCCGCGATCAGCCCGGCGCGGCCTTTCTTGCGCATGACCATGACGCACAGCCGGCCGTCGTCGAGCGCGGCGCGGGTCCCGGCATTTGGCAGCTCGAGCGAATAATCATTGTTGCCGACGAACAGCAACGGCGTGTCGAGCGTCGCCTGCTCCTGCTCGTTGACGGTCAGCGACAGGCGCTGGTGGCGAAAGCGGATCAGCGTGCGCAGCCCGGCAACGACCATCGCCAGTCGCTTCGAGCGGCCGAGGCGGTGCTGCTGCGCCTCGCGGTCGAGGACCATCAGCGGATAAAGCCCGATCGCGGCATTGTTGACGAACACCCGACCGTTGACCTCGGCGACGTCGATCCGGCGCTGCTGGCCGGTGGCGATCACCGCCACCGCCTGGTCGAGCTTGGCCGGGATGCCGAGATCGCGCGACAGATGGTTGAGCGTGCCGAGCGGCAGCAGGCCGAGCACGGTCTCGGTCCCGGCCAGCGCGCCGGCCGCGGCGCTGATGCTGCCGTCGCCGCCGCCGACGATCACCAGCGGCTCGCCGGCCTTGGCCGCCCGCGCGACGCGCTCGGCGATGTCGCCGCCGTCGACGAGTTCGACCTTGCCGCTGATGCCATTGGCGTCGAGCGCGGCGGCGAGCTCGTCGCGCAATGTGTCGCCGGCGGCCGAAGCCGCACCGCCGCCGCGGTTGACCAGGATGCGCGCCTTGGTAGCCCCCGAAACGCGGGCCGGTGGGTCAGGACGGTGGGACGCGATCAGCCTCCAGCGGTCTGCGGAGCGATGTTGAAGACCGCGAACTTGTGGCCGTCGGGATCGCGGAAATATGCGAAATAATAGCCGAACTTGGGATCGCCGCGATAGCCCGGCGGACCTTCGTCGGTTCCGCCTAGCGCGATCGCCTGGGCGTGGAAGGCGTCGACCTTGTCGGCCGAATCCATCACCAGCGCGACCATATTGCCATTGCCGTGATGGGCCGGCTGCTGGTCATAAGGGCGGGTGACAACCAGCGCCGGCCGGCCCATCGACGTGCCCCACATGGTGAAGCCGCCGTCGTCGTCGGCGAACTGCATCAGCCGGGTGGCGCCGATCGTTTCGAGCAGCGCGTCGAAATAAGTGCGCGCGCGCTCGAGATCGTCGGTGCCGAGCGTCACATATCCGATCATTGGGCTGCTTTCTGTGCCGGCGCTTCCCCGGGCGGGGCGGCGCTGCATTCGCCGACGCGCTTGCCGGTCATCGTTCGCACCATCTCATAGTCGCCAGAGCCCTGGAAGTAAGTCGCGGTGGTGACCTTGCCGGTGAAGCTGTCGGCGGTGAAGCTGCCGTCGACCGCCTGGGTCAGCTGCTCGCCGCCGCGCAGGCATTTATACTGCAGGCTCAAGCGGCCGCCGCCCATGTAATTGTCGCCGGCGTTGCAGGTCTCGCCCGCCTCAACGAAGGTCGCCGGAGCGAGCGAGCCGTCGGCCGGGACGCAAATCCGGCTGGTGGTCGACGACCCGGTCCTGGATCTGGTCGATGGGCTGGTCTTGTCGGTCGAGCGCAGGCTGTCGACCGTGGCGGTGACTTCATATTCGCCCGGCTTGAGCGCATCGATCCGCGCCTCCTCCGGCGGGGCGGCCGGCGTGTTGTCCGAACAGGCCGCCAGCAGGCCGGCTAGGCTCACCCCCAATATCATCAACCGCATTTCAAACTCCCTCCTGCCAAACTGACTCGACGGTCAGGCGGCCTTGGCCTTCTTGGCGTCGCATTCGCCGACGCGCTTGGCCGCGATCCGCATTTTCATCGTCATTCCGTCGGACGGCGTCGGCCCGCCTTGCGCCTTCATGCTCATCGCCATCTGGTAATTGTCGGGGCCGTAGGTGCCCTGCATCGCCATGGTCTGGGCCATGCCCTTGTCGGCGCAACGCATCACCGCGTCGATCTTGCCGCCGCTCATGTTGAAATGTTCGTAGCGGCAATTCTTGTTGGCGCCGGCGAAGAAATCCTCCTTCGGGCGCTTGGCCTGTTCGGGCGTCAGGCAGCTTTCGTAGATTTGCGCGCGATGTTCCATGCTGCGCATCGCATTGGCCGCGGCGGGCGGCGCACCGGGCAGCTCGAACGCCTCAATCTGGACCTGCGACTGCCACTTGCCGGGGCGCACGAAGCTGTCGGTGCCGCCGGCGTCGGCGACCTTCCTGGCGACTTCCGCGACCGATGCGTCGCGGGCGTGGACGTCCGGTTTGGAATTGCACGCGGCGAGCGCGAACAGGGCCGGCGCGGCGGCGGTCAGCAGGAGGGCGGCAGGTTTCATGGTCGATCGGCTCCCCATTGCCGAACCGGCGTTGCGCCGCTCCAGCAGTCCCACCATATGCGGTTGCAATGGCGATTCAAATCCGCACTTCACTGGCCGAGCCCGATAGCGGGCAGACCTTCATCCCGCACCGTCCGGCCCGGCCCGACAAGGCCGAGGGCGGGCGGCGGTTCGTGCTCGCGTCCGAATATCAGCCGGCCGGCGATCAGCCGACCGCGATTCGCGAGCTGACCGAGGCGGCGCTGACCGGCGAGCAGAACCAGGTGCTGCTCGGCGTGACCGGCTCGGGCAAGACCTTCACCATGGCCAAGATGATCGAGACGCTGCAGCGGCCGGCGCTGGTGATCGCGCCGAACAAGATCTTGGCGGCGCAGCTGTACGGCGAACTGAAAAGCTTCTTTCCCGACAATGCGGTCGAATATTTCGTCAGTTACTACGATTATTACCAGCCCGAAGCCTATGTCGCGCGGACCGACACCTACATCGAGAAAGAAAGCTCGGTGAACGAGGCGATCGACCGCATGCGCCACTCGGCGACGCGTTCGCTGCTTGAGCGCGACGACGTGATCATCGTCGCCTCGGTCTCGTGCCTCTACGGCATCGGCTCGGTCGAAACCTATTCGGCGATGATCTTCTCGTTGAACAAGGGCCAGTCGGCCGA